>RZZM01000115.1 GCA_009929845.1 Spartobacteria bacterium | reverse complement strand
TATTCGAGGTTGCAAACGCGTATTCACAAAACAAAATCTGTGTAAATCTGCGAAATCTGTGGGCAAAAAAGAATTTGGTTGCGGCTATGCTGCTCCAGGAGATTCGTGAAATTCGTGATCAAGGGAGGCCAGGGCGTGGTCTTGCGACTATACCGCAACACCTGTTTTGGGTACATTATTCGAACATTCTGACAAATTCTACCTGGAGATGACTGAACATGCGGATGATTTCGATATATCCGGTGCTGGTGTTTTTTGCGCTTGCCGGCGGGGGGATGGCGGAGACATCCGAGCCGACGTTTGATGAGGCCCTAATTGATGATACGTTTGTTTCGACGGTTGATGGGGCCTGGCGCGAGGGGCCGCGTCCGGCGTGGGATGTCGATCACGCTTTCGATGCCAAAGGGGTGGCGGGGCCCGTCGCCCACGCGCGCCGCCAGCCGTCGGGCGCGCTTTCAGATATCATTGTGTATGTGGGGGCGGGGCATGGATGGACGGCGAATACCACGTCGTGGGGCACGCAGCGCGGCCTGCTCTACGGGATGGTCGAGGATATGGGCAATATTGACCAGTTGAATTTTTTTGCGCAGTACTGCTTCAATGCCGGGGCCACCGTGGTGCCGTTTCGACCAGTGGGCGTGCAGACCAATGAGGTGGTGCTGGACAACGATGATCCGGGGGTGGTTTTCTCCGGGACCTGGTACGACAGCATTTCAACCACATTTTTCGGTGACGCCGGCGATACTCCGTACCGCTATACCTACATTGATACCAACAGCGAAACCCGTAGTGCGCGCTATACGCCGGATATCCCCGTCGCGGGATATTATCCGGTGTACGGCTGGGCGCGCAGCGGCTCCGACCGGGTCCGGCAGTTGTACCGCATCGCCTATGACGGCGGCGAAACGGAAGTCCGCGTGAACCACCGGCGCGTGGGTCTCGGTTGGGTCTGGCTCGGGACCTATTATTTTTCCGCCGGGACCAATGGGTATGTCGAGATATCCAATTACGCGCCCGGGGAGTATAGTTCGACCAACGATGTCATTATCGCTGATGCCATCCGTTTCGGAAACGGGATGGGAGATGTGGACCGGGGGTTCGGTGTTTCGGGTTATCCGCGTGAGGAGGAGTGCGCGCGCTACTGGATACAACGGGCCGTCGGGCAGGGGATGAGAAGCTCGATTTATGACCTGTCGGGCTACAGCGACCAGGATGACAACGTCGGGGCGCCGCGGAGGATGACCGAGACGATGAACCGCGAAGAGGATGGCGGCTTCTGGGACCGGATTTACCTGGGCTTTCACTCGAATGCCGGCAGCGGAACCGGACGCGGGGCCATGGGGTTGTACGACACCCGCTATTCCACCACTATCCAGAATCGGCAGAAGGCCTTCGGGCAGGCGCTTTTTGATGAACTGGACGCGGATATGGAGTGGGGTGACAACGGGGTGCTTTTCAACGATGACTGGACGGATAATTCGATCGATCTGTACGGCAGCGCCTATGGCGAAATCTATGGCGCCATCAGTAATGAAATGAATAACACAATCATTGAGGTGGCCTTTCATGACAATGCGGACGATGCCAATCTCCTTAAAGACCCCGGCGCGCGAAATGTCATGGCGCGCTCCTGCTACCAGGCGATCGTCAAACACCTGAACGCCAACAACGCGTCCAATGTCCCGCTCGCGCTCCTGCCCGACCCGCCCGCGGATGTGTGCGCCGGCCATGTGGATGAGGGTATCCGGATTTCCTGGAGCGCGCCGGCGACCAACGCCGCCGGCGGCGATGCGGCCACGGGCTATGTGGTCTATCAGTCCGATGACGGGTTGGGCTACAGCCTGGCGGTGGAGACCACCAGCACCTCGGTGGTGCTAACCAACCTGGCGGACAACGCCACCTGTTTTTTCCAGGTGGCGGCATACAACGACGGGGGCGAATCGCTGCCGTCGGAGACGGTGGGGGTGCGGGTTAATCCCGCGGGGCAGGCCGCGCATCTTGTGGTCAATGGCTTTGACCGCTGCGACCGGGGGTTGTGTCCGGCCCCGTACTACGGCAACAACATCGCGGGCAATGTGACGCGTGTGCAGCCCGCGCGCGTGAACAGCTTTGATTATGTGGCGCAACATGGCGCGGCCCTTGGCGCGGTGGGGAATTATTTTGATGCGTGCAGCCATGGCGCGGTGACGCAGGGGGTGGTATCCCTCACCAACTATCACGCGGTGTACTGGATACTGGGCGAGGAGTCCACGGTGGATGAAACCTTCAGCGCGGAGGAACAGGCCCTGGTGGAAGCATTCCTGGACGGGGACGGCTGCCTGTTTGTCTCGGGCGCGGAGCTGGGTTGGGATTTGGATCACCTGGGAAGCGCCGCGGATCGATTGTTCATGACCAACCGCCTGCGCGCGGCCTATGCCACGGACGACGCCGGGACCTACCAGGTGACCGGTCGGACCAATTCGCTGTTCGAAGGCCTCAGCACCTTCCTGTTCGATGACGGGTCCGGCGCGACGTATGATGTCAATTATCCCGATACACTCACGGCCGCCGCCGGCGCGGCGGTATGTTTGAACTATGGGACCTCGGCCTCCGCGGGCGCGGGCGCCGCGGTACAGTACAGCAATGGCTGCCGGGTCGTGGTCATGGGATTTCCCTTTGAAAGCATTACCACGGAAGCCGCCCGCAGCAGTCTCATGGCGCGTGTGTCCGGTTTCTTTGTCCAGGCGGAACCGCCGCCCGAGACCGTAACCACCAATATTCTGATTTGCGAAATCATGCAGAATCCGGAAGCGGTTTCCGATACGGCCGGCGAGTGGTTCGAGCTGTACAACAGCGGAACCAATGCGATTGATATCGAGGGCTGGATCATCATGGATGCCGGGAGCGACCGGCATGTGATCAGCAGCGGCGGCAGTCTCCTGGCGCCTGCGCAGGGCTTTCTGTTACTGGGCCGCGAGGGCAATGCGGGGCTGAACGGCGGGGTGACGCCGGCCTACGTATACTCCGGCATTACCCTCGGCAATGCGGATGATGAACTCATTTTGCTGAACGCCGCGTCTGTCGAGGTTGCCCGGGTTGAATATGACGGGGGGCCGCTGTGGCCCGATCCCGCGGGCGCGTCCATGTACCTGAAGGATCGTGAGCTGTCGGCGAATGACGGAACGAACTGGGCCACCGCCACGCGCATGTGGCCGGGCAGCGCGGGTGATTTCGGGAGCCCGGGCTTTAAAAACCAATGGGGCACATGGGACGATGCGGATGGCGACGGGGACGGCATGCCCGACTGGTGGGAGCTGCTTCATTTTTCAGGTGGAACAGGCGCCCTCGCAGACGACGATGCCGATGGCGACAGTATGGATAACCGTACGGAATGGGTTGCCGGCGCCGACCCTACAAACGCGGCCTCCGTTTTCGTCATGGACAGTATCGCGGCGGCAAGCAACCAGTATGTCATCCAATGGAACAGCATCTCCAGCCGGTGGTACGCCATCGCGGTCTCCACCAACCTCGCGCAGGGCTTTAGCCTGCTCGAAACCAACCTGTTGCCATCCCCCCCGCTGAACACCTACACCGACCTCACATACAGCGTTGAAAACAAGGTCTTTTACCGCATCAGTGTCGAAGAATAACCTTACCTCGAACGTTAGCCGCGGAACGAGAATTTCCCGCTATCGAGACTGCCAATCGAGCATGATTTTCCAGCTTCTCTGTCCTCAGTTTCCCACGAATTTTTGAACCACGAAATGGACGAAAGGACACGAAAAACGGATATTTCCGGCTTCAAAAGCCCAAAAAATGTCAAAATTCGCCACAAAAGGCACATAATTCACATAATTTTTGTGTTTTTTTGCCTTCTGGGGCCATTTTTCACCCCAAAAACGAAAATATTCGTGAAATCACGCCTATTTCGTGTTATTCAAACAAAATCATCATTCCAAAGTCTGTCGAGAAAGTCACGCCAGGGCAGTATTTGGCATCCTGTTTTTTGGCGAGGCATATCTTCATCGCAAACGATGATGTAATTTTCAAGGAGACCTTCATCTTTCAGGGCATGCAATCCTTTAAAATCGCGATCCGGCACCTGTTGTTTCCCTTTAACTTCAATCGCTGTTTTATCAGCCAGGATGAAATCAACTTCATCACCGGTTGAACTTCGCCAGAAGCATAAAGGCCCCTGGCTTTTATAATCACAATAGCTGCGCAATTCATGATGAATAAAGGCCTCAAAGGCTTCTCCAAACTCAGGACTCCCTTTCTGTAATCCATGACGGCCCTGTAAAAAGCGAGCGACTCCAATGTCAAACATATAGAACTTGGCAGTTGATACTGGTTTACGTTTAACGGTCTTTCCCCATACAGGCAAATCATTCGCGATTAGTGTATCTCGCAGGATTTGGAAGTATTCATGGATTGTTGTCCGCGGGATTTGGGCATCATTTGCAATATTGCTGTAATTGATTAACTGCCCATTGGAGAGTCCGGCAACAGTCAGAAATCGGCTGAAAGCAGGCACACTGCGCACAATAGCTTCTGCCGCAATTTCTTCTTTAAGGTAGTTCCCAACATAAGCTATCAGGTCTTCATGTGGATCATCTGACAAATATATCGAAGGGATAAGGCCAACATTAAGTGCGCGTAGAAGATCAAAGTCTTCACCCAATTCTCTGTATAGAAATGGATGCATATGCTTCATTCTGGCGCGACCACCCAGTAAGTTTATCCCGTGTTGTCGAAGTTTACGCGCGCTTGATCCCGTAAGCAGGAAATGGATACCTTTTTCTTCTATAAGTAATTGAATTTCATCAAGTAATTCAGGAAGCTTTTGTATCTCATCAATGATTATTACGCGGTCGTCATCTGCAAGCTCTTCCCGCAGTCGCTGCGGCGCCTGACTTAATTTTAAGAAAACATCAGCCGCCAGAAGATTGTAGTACTTATACGGAGTAAGGGTGTGACGAATAAGGAAGGTCTTACCGGTCTGACGAGGTCCCAGCAGAAAGTATGATTTCTTCTGCATCAGATCAGCCAAATCTAGTGTTCTCGAATAAGCCTGCATACCGCACTCTCCGGATATTTGACGACGACGCCGTCAAATTTATATATAATCTGACGACAATTTCGTCAATTTCTCACGAGAATGCAAGTTGAAATAATCACTTTTTGGACAGGATTTACCGCCTTCGTCACGCAAACTGCGTGACTGCGGCGCGGCTTGGTACAGCAACGGAAATGAAGGGCGGACGTCTATTCCATCCGCCGGTAGTACACCCGATCCACGCCGCCGCCCTGCGCCTCGCTCCAGTTCGTCGCTCCCGCAACCAATGGGGTTTTGAGGAGATAGAGGCTAAAAACCTCTTGTGTGGTATCCCATCTTTCGCTAAAGAATGTCCATGCAAAATAGATTATTGTTATTAGGTGATGAGGCGATCGCTCAGGCGGCGCTGGATGCGGGCATTTCCGGGGCGTATGCCTATCCGGGCACGCCTTCGACGGAAATTCTCGAGTACATTCAGCGCGCGCCGGAGGCGGCGGAGCGGAATATACATCGGGAATGGAGCGCGAACGAGAAAACGGCCATGGAAGAGGCGTTGGGGATGTCCTACGCGGGCCGCCGGGCGTTGGTCTCGATGAAACATGTGGGATTGAATGTGGCGGCGGACCCGTTCATCAATTCGGCGATTACCGGCGCCAATGGCGGCCTGGTGGTCGTGGTGGCGGATGATCCGTTCATGCATTCGAGCCAGAACGAGCAGGATAGCCGCGCATATGCCAAATTCGCGGGCATTCCGGTGCTCGAACCGGCCGATCAGCAGGAGGCCTACGATATGGTGGCCCATGCCTTTGATTTGTCGGAACAGATGAAGCTGCCTGTCTTGTTCCGGATCACCACGCGGCTGGCGCACTCACGCGCGGATGTGGTGCGCGTGCCTCCCCGGGCACAGAATCCGATCCGTATCCCGGAGGACGACCGGCAGTTCGTGTTGCTTCCGGCGAATGCCCGCATGCACTATGCGGAGCTGATCGAGAAGCAGAAAGAGCTGCTGGAGCATGCCGAGCAATCCCCATACAATGAATTTACGCCAGGCACGGACCGCTCGATAGGGATTATCGCGACCGGGCTCACGCGGAATTACCTGGAGGAGAATTACCGGGACGCGTCGTGTCCGTATGCCGTCCTGACCATTCGCCAGTATCCCGTGCCGCCCAAGCTGGTGGCGCAACTGTTTGATTGTTGCGACGAGGTGCTGGTGGTGGAGGAAGGGTATCCTTTTGTCGAGGAAATGGTACGCGGTCTTTTGCCGGGGCCCAAGCCGATACATGGACGGCTGGATGGATGGCTGCCTCGCACGGGGGAACTGACGCCCGGCGACCTGGCGTGCGCGCTGCAAATTGAGCGCGGAAAGGTCCGGGCGGTGCCTGGCATGGTTCGCCCGCGTCCGCCGCAGTTGTGCCGGGGCTGTCCCCACATCGATAGCTATAATTTCCTGAATGAGGCGGTCAAGGACTATGACGGCTATCGCGTTTTCTCCGATATCGGGTGTTACACCTTGGGGGCATTGCCGCCGCATACGGCCATCCACAGTTGCGTGGATATGGGCGCCTCGGTGACTATGGCCAAAGGGGCCGCGGACGCGGGTATCTTCCCTTCGCTGGCGGTGATTGGCGATTCCACGTTTACCCATTCGGGCATTACCGGGCTACTTGATGCCGTGCATGAAAACAGCAATGTGGTCATCCTCATCCTGGATAACGGCATCGTGGCCATGACCGGCATGCAGACCTCGCTGGCGACCGGGCGGCTGGAAGCCATTTGCACGGGTATCGGCGTGGCGGCGGACCACATCCGCGTCGTGACGCCATTAAAAAAGCATCACGAAGAGAATATCCGGATACTGCGCGAAGAAATCGAGTTTAACGGGGTTTCTGTACTCATATCACGTCGGCCCTGCATACATGTAAAGAGGAAGCTATGAAGTGTGACATCATTATTGCAGGGGTAGGCGGCCAGGGGATTCTGTCGATCGCGACCGTGCTGGGCCGGGCGGTCATTGCCAAGGGCTGGCGGTTGAAACAGGCGGAGGTGCACGGTATGTCGCAACGGGGCGGCGCGGTGCAGTCCCATGTGCGCATATCCGATCAACCAGTGGCTTCGGATGTGATCCCCCTGGGCGGGGCGGATCTGGTTGTTTCCATGGAGCCGATGGAGGCCCTGCGCTACCTGCCGTGGCTGTCCACGGACGGTTGGCTGATGGTCAACAAAACGCCCGTGGAAAACATCGCGGTCTATCCGGAAGTTGAGCCCATTTACAAGGAAATCGAAACCTGGCCCCGGAACATGTTGTTTGACGGGGAGGCGATGGCGGCGGAAGCCGGGTCGGCACGGGCGTTGAATATGGTGATGCTGGGCGCGGCGTCGATCATCCTGCCCTTGGAGGCGTCCGTGCTCGAAGCGGGCATCCAGGCGCAGTTTGCGCCAAAGGGCGAACAGGTGGTCGAGACCAATCTTGCGGCCTTCCGCGCGGCGCGCGCCCTGGCCGAAAAACGGAAGAGCGAACTGGAGTAGTGTCCGAAAAAAGGAAATGAGCGATAGGCATGGACATCAGATACTGGAACAAGGAACAGGAGACCCTGGATCGCGATTCGTTGCGGGCGCAGCAGTTGGAGTCATTGAAAGAAACGGTGGGCTATGCCCTTCAAACGGCATTTTACAAGCGCCGTCTGGCCAAGGCGGGGATCACTTCGGTCGATGATATCCGGTCGCTGGATGACCTCCAGCGTATCCCGTACACTACGAAAGACGACTTGCGCGAGGCCTATCCGGATGGGCTGCTGGCCGTTCCCATGAATGACGTGGTCCGGTTGCACACCTCCAGCGGCACCACCGGCACGCCCACGGTGATTTATCACAACCAGCATGACCTGGACAGTTGGACCAATCTGGTGGCCCGTTGCATTGTCTCGACGGGGGTCACCTCGTCGGATGTTTTCCAGAACATGATGGGATACGGCCTGTTCACCGGGGGACTCGGACTGCACTATGGCGCCGAACGGGTCGGCACGGTCATCATCCCGGCCAGCTCCGGCAATACCAACCGCCAACTCCGGTTGATGAAAGATTTCAGGACCACGGTCATCCATGCCACCCCCAGTTATATGCTCCATCTGTATAACAAGATTCAAGAAAGTGAATACAAGCGGTCTGACTTTTGTATCAGGAAGGGGTTCACCGGCGCGGAAGCCTATTCGGCAAGCACCCACAAGAAGATCGAAGAACTCTTTGAACTGGATGTGTACAATTCCTACGGATTGAGCGAGATGAACGGCCCCGGCGTGGCCTTCGAATGCTGTCTCAAGGATGATATGCATATCTGGGAGGACGCTTACTACGTGGAAATGCTGCGCAAGGGGACCGAGGAACCTGTCGATGCGGGGGAAGAAGGCGAGTTGGTGTTGACCACACTCCAACGGCAGGCCACCCCATTGCTTCGTTACCGTACCGGCGATTTGACTTCGCTCAGGATCGAACCATGCGCTTGCGGTCGTACCCATCGTCGTATCACGCGCATCAAGGGACGCGCCGACGACATGCTGATTATCAACGGGGTGAATATCTATCCCTCGCAAATCGAAGCGGTCATCATGAAGGTTCCCGAAGTGGGGACCAATTACCAGATATGCATCGAGAAGGCCGGGTCGCTGGATAAACTGACCGTGAAGACAGAGATTTATTCCAAGATGTTCACGGGCGACCTGAAGGCGCTGGATGCCTTGAAGGTGCGCCTGCAGGAAGAACTCAAGGCCAATATCATTGTCAAGCCGGTGGTGGAACTCCACGAACCGGGCGCGTTGCCGGTGCAGGAAGGCAAGGCGATACGTGTATTTGATTTGCGCACAGACAACTAAAGGACAACACGAAACGGGAGTCCGTCATGGCAAAGCAACTGAATATTTTTATTGAGAACAAGCCGGGCCGCATTGAGAGTGTCACCGGCACGTTGTATGAGGCGAATATCAATGTTCGCGCTATAGAGATTCAGGACCGGGGTGATTTCGGGATCATGAAACTGCTGGTGGATGACCCCCAGAAGGCCTACCTGGCGCTCTCCGATCTGGGCCTGGCGGTCGCGTTGCGTGACGTGCTGGCGATTATTATCGAAGATAAACCCGGCGGCCTGCATAAACTGGCCAAGCTCTTTACCAAGGCGAACATCAATATGATTGACGCCTATGGGTTTGTTATTGATTCTTCCCGGGAAGGCATTTGGTGCGTCGAGGTCGAGGACTACGAGGCGACCCGGAGCCTGGTCGAGGAAAACGGATTTAAGATTCTCAGCGAGCAGGAACTCTACGAGTTATGAAAGATTACACAAAGACATGTATTTTGGGCGCCGGCCTTACCGGCTTGAGTATCGCTTATCATCTTGATGAAGACGATTATATGGTGATTGAAAAAGAAGCCCAGGTGGGCGGCAACTGCCGGTCGCTGGAGCAGGACGGCTTCTATTTTGACCTGGGCGGTCACATATTTTATCCCAAGGATGAATACATCCGCGATCTGGTCCGCACGTTGCTGGGGGAAAACTGCAACGAAGCCGACCGGCAGGCCTGGATCTACTCCTATGACACCTATACCCGCTACCCGTTCCAGGCCAACCTGTACGGCCTGCCGCCGGATGTCATCAAGGACTGCCTGCTCGGTCTCCACGAGGCCAAGTTGCGCGAGGCCCGCGAAGGGGAATGCGAACCCTCCAATTTTCTCGACTTTATCTACCGGGCATTCGGCGAAGGCATTGCCAAACATTTCATGCTCACCTTCAACGACAAGCATTGGAAGTATCCCCTGGATGAAATCACCCTGGACTGGATGGGGAAATTTATTCCCCGACCAAGCTATGAGCAGGCGCTGAACGGGTCGCTGAAGCCCGCCGAGAAGTGCATGGGGCAGAACGCCCGGTTCATGTATCCCAAGCGCGGCGGGATCCAGGCGGTATGCGACGGCTTCCTTCCTCGCATCCATCCGGTGGAGCTGGGCCGTTGCATTACCGGCATAGACCTCAAGGCGAAGACCCTCGAGATCAATGGCACGCAGACCGTGGGGTATGAGCGGGTCGTTTCGACGCTTCCATTGCCGGTGCTGGTCGGGTGCCTGAAGGATGCCCCCCCGGAGGTTGTCGAGGCCAACGCCCGTTTGCAGTGGAATGAGGAATACATCATCAGCGTGGCCGTGGATAAACCCTCGCTCACGGATCGTCACCGTATCTATTGTTCCGGCGAGGAATTGATCTTCCACAAACTGGCCTTCTTTTCGAGTTATGCCCCGGAAATGAGTCCTTCGGGAAAATGCGCGGTATCCACGGAAGTGATCTTTTCGGAACGGCGTCCGGTGGACCGCGCAAACATCGAGGAGCGGGTGGTGCATGATTTGCGCGCGATGGATATCCTCAAGCCGGATGATGACATTATATTTACGCATGTGGCCCACATGCCCTACGCCTATGTGATATACAACAAAGACCGCCAGGCGGCCGTGGATACGATACGCGGATACTTCGAGCAGCACGGCGTGCATTGTTGGGGCCGCTATGCCGAATGGGCCTATCAGAACATGGAAAAGAACATCCAGACCGGCCGTCAGGTCGCCCAAATGCTGGCGGATTAACCATGGGCAAGTCGCTCACAGCCAGGCAGGTTACCGGCCTTGCCGTCCTGGTGTACCTGTTGTCCGGCGCGGCGTTGCTGCCGTTCTACCGTTATCAGATTGCCCCCGACGCGATCAGCTATTATGCCATTGCCCGGCACTACCTGGCGGGGAACTGGTCCTGCGCGGTGAACGGATATTGGGGCCCCATGCTTTCGTGGCTGATGGTTCCGTTCCTGGCGGTGGGGTTGTCGCCTGTGCTGGCCGGAAAACTGCTTACGCTGCTGGCGGGCGCCGTCATGCTGCTGGCGGTCAGCCGCCTGGTCACCCTCTATGCGCTGCCCATGCTGATTCGCGCCTTTGTGCTCTTTTCCTGTATTCCGTTTGTGCTGTATTTTGCCTGGTATTCCCTGTCGCCAGATTTGCTGCTGGGCGTGATGGTGGCCTTGTATTGCGTTATGATTTTCAGTGAGGACTATGCAAGGAAAACCTGGCCGGGCTTCCTGTGCGGCGCGCTGGGGGCGATGGCCTATTTCTGCAAGCAGTATGGCTTTATGTTTTTTGCCGCGCATTTTACGTTGTTTTCGCTGTGGCTTTTTATCAGCCACGAAGAAAAATCGCGGCGCAGACAGGTGGCGGTCAATTACGCCCTCGGCATGTGCGTGTTTATGGTCCTGAGCGCCTGCTGGGTGGCCGCGCTCAATGCGAAGTACGGCCATCCGACCCTGGGAACAGCCGGCGGATACAACCAGTCGATATTGGGACCGGACTCCGTCGGGCACACGCACCACACGTATGGCTTCCTTCCATTGCCGTACGAAGATGCTGTGTCGGCCTGGGAGGACCCGTCCTTCTTTCCCTACGAACCCTGGCGCCCGACGGAATCGGCGCGGGCTATGGTGTATACGCTGAAGCGCACACTGTATAATATCGGCGCGCTTGCGGAGGTATACCTGATCCTGTCCGTATTCTCGATAGCCGCCATGCTTGGCCTGGCGCTGCTGTGCATGGGCCCCTGGCGGACTTTCCGGACGCGCCGCGAATGGTACCCCCTGGGCGTACTGGCGGTGTTTTCGGGGGGCTACACCCTGGTACTCATTGACCTGCGGTTTTTCGCCATCGCCGCCGTGCTGACGGCACTGGTCACCGGATTGGTTCTGCATGCCCTGCTGCGGAACGATTTCTTCCGCGGTCCGCTCCGACGCGCCACGCTGTGTGTGATCCTTTTGCTTTCCTTCGTGGTCTATCCGGGCATCAAATTACTCGGGCATCTCCACACCGGAAAAATCTATCACCAGCGGGCCCGCCCCCTGGCCGCGTTGCTGGGTCACGACAAGAGGCTGGCCTCCAATGAAGACTGGTTCACCTCGCTTTACTATGCCGCTTTGACCGGGAATAAGTATCTTGGAAAAGCCCACGCGGATTGGACGCCCGATGCATTGCGCGAGCAGCTCGCCGCGCATGCCATTGACTACTATTTTGTGTGGGGCGTTGATGACCCGAACCTGCCGTTCCTCGCGGCCACTCACCGGGAACTCCGGCAGGACGCCGTACCGGGGCTGCGCGTCTTTGACATTTCCGGCGTGAAATAGCATAGTGTTCGATTATCAGGTGATGCAGAACAAACTATGGACACAGGAGGAAGACAAATGACAAATGTCATGGTTATGCTGGCGCAAGGGGTTGAGGAAATGGAAGCGACCATCATTATTGATGTGCTGCGTCGGGCCCAATGGCGGGTGGTGGCCGTCGGGTTGGATAAGCAAGTGGTTACCGCCGCGCGCGGGATGAAGATGATTCCCGATGCAATGCTGGATGCGATCGACCCCGACGAATTTGACATGATCGTCCTGCCGGGCGGAGCGGGCGGAAAGGACAGCCTCTCCGCGGATGAACGGGTCCTGGACCTGTTGAAGGATTTTGCGGCAAAAGGGAAATGGACCGCCGCTGTGTGCGCCGGCCCGCTGGTTATGCAGAAAGCGGGGATTCTCGAGGGGCACCGGGTGACCTGTTATCCGGGTTCCGCCGAAGGGATTACCGATGCCGAATGGGTGGACCAGCCAGTGGTCATCGACGGAACAATGGTCACCAGCCAGGGACCTGGCACCTGCTTTGCATTCGCGCTCGCCCTGATCGGTTGCCTTGACGGGGACGAAAAAGCCCAACGCATTGCCGAGGGCATGATTTATAACTGGGAACCTGTTTTAACAACCACTCCCGATGGTCGTTAGAGTAAACAGCCGAGAAATACAGAGAATATGCCACTCTCTTCCCCTCTGACTTCCTCTAGTGTAGCGGTTGTAAATAAAGGGGTGTCGAATCGATTTCGCATAGTAACAAGCATATTGTCGAAAACAGCTTCAAGGATAATGGCATCAGGTTGTATCCCCTCCACATTAATTGCCCGTAAGATAGCCGCCGCTCCCATGGATTGCCCAAGGAGAACGATAGGAGTGTTGGGCCATTTCTGCTTTGCAAAAGCAAATGTAGCCAGGACATCTTCTGCTTCAACATACCCAATAGTTGTATAGGATTCTGACGAACGTCCTGAGCCTCTGAAATCAACCAGCAGGCATCCGTATCCCAATGAATGCAGAATTACAGCTTCGCGCAAAAGCATTGATTTTTCGGAGCTGTATCCATGAAACATGATGATTAGCCCATTGTTGTCTTCTGGCGAAACATACCATGCATCCAACTGGATGGTGTCACCAACGGGTATCGTATAGGGAGTAAACTGGAGATTAAAGTCTGTTGGTGAATATGCCGCTTCGGGTTTTGGGATTTCAACACCAGTCAACAGGACCTTAACTTTTTCCAGGAACCCAAGTTTTTCGGGACTGCTGGTGCGCATGCCCCTTGGAACATACACCAACATGCATTTGGCATGATTGTAAGCAAGGATATTCAAGACGGTGAAACCTGCCACCATGATCACGGCTAAGCAGATGATAATTTTGCGTATTTGTTTAGTCATTTCCGGTGAGGCTCTTAGTCGGATTGCTTTCCTGTCATACTTTGGATTTCGACCTTGAAAACGCACA
>RZZM01000504.1 GCA_009929845.1 Spartobacteria bacterium | reverse complement strand
CCGAGGAAAATACTGGGATTCAACACCCCGCAAGAAGTCTTTTCCGCCGCATTGGCCCGCCCACCCCCCAATCGGGCACTTCACTGTTGAAAGGGCGGATTTTAAAAGCTGTACTTTGCCTTCCTGAGAAGACATACCGGCCCTTTCAAATTTTTTGTAAAATTCCTTTTCCTCTTCTTCCAGAGATTCGAAAGGAGGTTTGCTCAATTTTATCCTTTTGCCGTTCAAAAGGAGCATGAAACAAAATTGATCAAGTGATAAAGCAAAACTCTCAATGCTGTCGCGTACCAGATAACAGTGAATGAAATGTTTGTACCCGTTGATAAGCCTAGTTCTTTCTTCGTCATCCCTAGGAGCAGTTATCATATATGTGAGGCCATCTTTGTTTTGAAGACTCCAATTATGAGGCAAAGAGCCAATATCAGTGTTATTGGCGATAGATGAGAAGTATTTGATCCTGTTGAAGCTTTGGTCGAAAAATTTAAAGCTCCTTTCGATTCTGAATTCAGCTTCCTGAACGCCGTCATGGTTACTTTCTTTGTCCGTCACTTCAACCGCTCCTCAAGCGCCTTGAGTTGTTCCGCGTGTTTGGCGGGGTTTTTGGCTTTAAGGTTTTCGATGTTCGAGAGTTTCCACCTCACGGCGGGTAAATCCCTGATCGTCTCATGCGGGAACAGCGGCCAATCCGGCTGGGCGTTTATGAAGCCGAGCAAAAATGCGCGGTCGGTATCGGTAAATCCGGCGTGGATTTCGCGGACCAGCCGTTCCCGCGTGGCTTCAAAATCCTCATAGGAAAACGGCGCGTCCGCCATGCCTGTAAACTGCGTTTCAAAAGCTCTGCGCTGGTCGAGGAAATGGGGCCGGATCATTTCATGGATCGGGCGCGGGCCGCTGAGAAGGCCGATGATGAAGCCCAGCATAATCTCACGCGTGATGCCGCCTGTCTCGAACAGGCGCGACACGTCAAAAAGATCGCGGGGGTGCTGCCGGTCCAGCGCGGCGGAGATTTTGCCGCCGAACAGTTCGGCTTGGCTGAGGACGTTCATCGAGGCAAAACGGCCAAATTCGTCTTCCACAGCCTCGGCCACGTCCCTGTTTTCCGGCGCAAAAACAGCCCCTCGCATGGTCGTGTTGACCTCGATCTTGATTTGCGCCTTTGCGGTCTGGCAGATGAGTTTGGTTTCCTGCCCGTCGCTTTGCGCGGCGAGCCGGGCGGTGCAATCCGGGATCGCCTTTTCAATCCGCTGCCTGATCCGGTCAAGCGCGGCGGCAATATTGGCCATAGCCGTGGCCCGGTCGTCAAAAGACAGATAGGTCAGGTCAATATCAACCGAGAGGCGCGGCATGTTCCAGATAAACATATTGATCGCCGTGCCGCCTTTCAGGGCGAAACACTTCTCCTGCGCCACATGGGGCAGGACTTGCAACAGCAGGTCAACCTGCGCGCGGTAAGACGGGTTTATCAAAGTTTTGCAAGCTCCTCCGGTATGGTCAAAGCAAAGCGGGAAACATAAACGCCGCCGCTTGTTATCGTGCGCGCGCCCGATCCCAGATCAAGCGCGGCGGTGTCCAGCCGTTTGTTCCAGCTATGGCCTGCCTTGTCGGCCATGTAGAGAAATAGCCGCTTCACCTTGATGGAAGAGCATTGTTCCAGAAGCGGCTGGAGGAGCTTTGGCCGCAAATTGGTGAGCCCTTCCATGATCTGGTAGCACTCCACCAGATCAACGCTGGCGGGCGCAAGGTACAGGCATTCCAGTATGGCGCGCTCCGGCGTCGATATTTGAATGGAAAAATTCCCGGCCCCCTGATCCGTCAAGGCAAGCGCGGGCGGAAGGATCGAGGTCTTGCAATGATGAACCCTCCGGCCCCAGTCATGGTTTCTGAACCATGCGGGCAGGTTTGTTTTCGGCGGAGAAAACAAAAACACCGTTTCCGCGCCGAGACGAAGATAATGGGCGTATCCTTGCAGGCTGAGAGCCGTCAAGGCTCCCGCATGAACGGGCAGTTTGATCTGGGTCTGGATGGCAAAGAGCCCGCCTTCCCAGCCCACCTGATCGTTGGGACGCCGGAATGCGCCCGTTCCTATACTTTCCAGCCAGCCGCTCTTGCGGTAATGCTTCTGAAGGTCATGCGATATGCCGTTCTGCTCAAGCCATTGCGCCGTCAGAACGGTTTGAGGCTGGTGCATATCCAGCAGCTTTTGTATTTTTCTCTCATTATTGGTAGTCATGCTACCCAAAATACGCCTTTTGTAATAATACTGCCAGAGGGAAATGAACAGGATGGTGATGCACCGGCCAAGCGATTGCGAGTGGATTGCAAAACGGCGATACGTTTTGCATGGCGCGGGAGGTTGGGCACGGGTTCAAAGTGCCCCGGAGCGCCATAGGCCGGGGGGATGGAACGGGGGCGCGCAGCGGGCCCCCTTCCCGAGACACCGAAGGCGGTGAGACAAGGTTGCGTGGTAGTAGTACCACGCACTTCTTGCGTAAATCTTAAACGCCCATATGCCTGCGGGCGCTTCCAGTCACAGGCCGAGCTTATGCGTTTCTGGCAGGCCTTCCCGGAATTCCCGAAAGACCGGATCGTGGACGCCTCCAGCCCGGCAGTCATCGCCGCCTATGAAGAGCGCATCGCAAAGCTGGAAAAGGACAAACTCGTCTGCCGCGAAAGGATGCAAAAATACGGGCAAACCGCCGCACACGTTCGACAAGATGTTCGAACACGCCATGATTTTCCTCTCAAACCCGTACAAAATATGGGTTTCCGGCATGCTGGACCTGCAACGCATCGTCCTCAAACTGGCCTTCGGGGAGGTAACCGTCCGGTGACCCCCCTCTTGTATTTTCGGGAGCGATAAGCTTCAGGATCGGGATTTCCTGAAGTTCCACGGCAGGAGCTCGTCGATTTTGT
>RZZM01000503.1 GCA_009929845.1 Spartobacteria bacterium | reverse complement strand
GACGCCGAGCAGGCTCGCGATCTTCGGAGTCGAGAAATATTTTAACCCATTGTTCTGCATGAATAAAGCGGTTTCCGTTCAGGCACTAGTTAACTGTTATGTGCGACAAGAGGAGTGCATTTAGGCCGATAGGGGTAGTAGGTGTGGGAGAAATCCCGTTGGCGTTTGTTGGCTCCGTAGCCCTTCTGCTGGTTTTGTTGCGGTACGCAAGTATTAGACTGGGTCCATCGGCCCAAAACAACATTAAGGAGGTGCCTATGGTAAGAACATTAACTGCAAGAGCTCGTACGTTTCTTTGTTCAATTGTGGAGACAATTTGGGCTATCGGAGCTAGCGGCGTCGCAGGGCACCTATCTGCCTAAGTGCACTCATTAGCAAAAAATGGAAGTGGCGAGATGAAAGCAGTAGTCAAAGTCGCTAACCGCCATCGGGGCATGTTTGGCGCAGAAATTGAGGGGTTAGGAGAATATGTTGTCTTTGAACTTCTCGACTCTTCGGAACCAGAAATAGGTGATGTCGTGTCACATCCCGACTTTTATTCCATTGGTGGAGAAACATTCAAGAATCTCAGTCAAGGCTGCGAAGCTGAGGTCTTTGTCCAGAATATTTGCGGTGCTAGCTTGGTCAAACAGCAGTGTTTCCTTTAACGGCACATAACACGCCCACCAGCTCCGACGCCAAACTGCGGCCTTCGCTCTCGCTCAGGCCGCAGTTTGGCGCGGGCTGTGGTTGACGTTAGGTGCTCAAAAATAATGCTTAGTCTTCTCGAAAAACTTATCAACGAGCACGGCTCTTCGGCGATCCTCCGCGAGCGCCTTGTTCTCATCAAGGCCGAATATGAAGCACTTGAAAGAAAGTGCTCTGATCTTCAGTCCGAGAATGGCGCGTTGCAACTTGAAGTAGAACAGCTTCGCTCTCGGTCGGGCAGTCTTGAATCGGAACTTGATATGCTCAAATCGGGAGCGTTGGCTACTTATGTCTGTGATCATTGCGGAAGCCCAGATTTAGTTCGTATAGGAAGCAGGCCAGATCCCACGTTCGGTGATCTCGGAGTTAAGCAGAAGGTTTTTATGTGCAACAAGTGCGGGCAAGAAAGCGCCTTCACTCCAGAAGGCACCTAACAAGTGAATAAACGCGAAGTCAAAAGCGCCGTTCAGTTCCGCGTTTGGTTTAAGGCTTTGGTGCATGGCGCTTTTGCCTCGCGTTATTCTAAGCGTTGGGCAAAGACAGGATAAAGATCAGATGTTTGGTGCAAACAAGCGAAAAGGATACAACGGAACGGTCGATACGAAGCTCAACAACGAGTACCAGATCCGAACTCGGAACAATCCTTCGTTCCCAGGAATGCTTGCGTAACTTGAGCCCTTGTGCGCTTTCTTTCCGGACAAGTGAGAACAACGCGAGGCGCGGCAAACTAAACGTTTGGATTCGAAATGGCAAAGCGATCAAGTGGCTACTTTGACGGAGGCAGGGCAAAGAAGATTCCCGGCGGTTCCAAACAGGCCGTGCAACGCAACGCCACCAGCAGCACCGGCGCTGTTCGATTTCGGGAGATGACCACACAAGGACTCCTTCTCGCCCTTTCAACTGCAACGGGAACGCGAGCAGCAGCAATTGAGCGTGAACTTTCGCACCGCGGCGTGAATCGCCCTACTTCCCACAGCACGCAAGAGAACAAGGACGACGCTTCGAAACCGCTACCGGGCGAGAGTGATTACCAGCGCTCAGACCCCAACGAGGCGCTTCACAAACATGTCCCGGACTTGCCGGGCTACAAGATTGATGCACTCGGACGGCAGCGTCCCGATTACCTGAATCCTGGTCGGGTTTCGGAGGTGGAACGGGTTGCCGCTTCTGGTGAACGTATGAACGTATTAAGCGAGATGCCGCGTTTCGCCTAAGGGTTCTGAAAAAGTTCGGTACCGTGTGTGTCATTTGCGGCTATGCACCCCATGTCGAAGCTGCACATCTCACCCCAAAGCATCAATGGAGCGATGACCGCACAGAAAATGGAGCGCCACTCTGCCCCAATCATCACTGGGAATTAGATAATGGCGTTTTGACTACTGAGCAGGTAAAGCGTGCCCGCGACGCGGCCTTCTCAGTCAGATGAATATACAAGGCAAGAATGCTCACTAGTAGTGGCGATCGATGGAAATGCCTAACCAGCGCCGCAGCCGGACCCCGCGGGTCGGCGCGCTTTGCCAGGCTTATCGATCCGTCAATGTCGCAGCCCCTTGCCGCGTTGTTGCTCCGCGGGGCCGGCTCGGCGCGTCGTTAGAGCTCACGGAACGTGATATGACATACCAAGCGACAGTAATACCAGTAATGATTGCGTCCCCCGGGGACGTTCATGAATACCGCAGCATCGTTCGTGATGTGCTGCATGAGTGGAACTACGTAAATTCGGTATCTTCCACAGCGGTAATGATGCCAGTGGGCTGGGAGACCCACTCCTCTCCGGAGCTAGGGTCTTCTCCTCAAGAGTTGATTAACGACCGCGTGTTGGAAGATTGCGATCTCCTGATAGGCATCTTCTGGACTAGGCTAGGAACGCCCACTAATGCCTCAAGTAGCGGAACGGCTGAAGAGATTGAGCGCCACATTAAGGCTGGAAAGCCCGCAATGGTCTATTTCTGCTCAGCTCCCGCTGCACTGGATACGGTCGATTCAGGGCAATATGCTGCGCTCAAAGATTTCAGAGAATGGTGCAAGAACCAAGGGTTGGTCGAGTTCTTTGATAATGTAGTCGACTTCGAAAAGAAGCTCCGCCGTCATCTTCAAATCACCATTCAAAAGAACCCCTATCTCGGCGGTCTATTAAGTTCTCCACATAAAATCTTTATCACTAAAAAGCCATGTGGTACCGCGTGCCGACATTGTCCAGGATCTCGCCTACGTCACGCTCCAGCGTCGGG
>RZZM01000502.1 GCA_009929845.1 Spartobacteria bacterium | reverse complement strand
GGTACGTTAAGAAGGTTTTCGCATGATCTATACGTCATGCTGAAGGATCATTCGCAAATAACGAAGCGCCCAAATACCCAAGCGCGAAATAATCTCGAATTACGCATACGAATGCCGAAGCCATGATTCATAAATGATATGCGCCCGCCTCCCATTTTTCGCGTGCTGTTTTAATTAGCATAACAACTACCATATTAAGTAGATACACGAATATTGTTCTGCATCATGAAAAAGTTTACATTTTTTTTAAAAAAAATCTTGAAATGAAAACATATCTAGTATACACCTAGTACAAGTGGACAGAGTACGGATGAAGTCAACTAAGAAGGAGTCGTAGAATGATTATTCATAATCAGCACGTACAGAAGAGGATACAGTTAAGTCGGGTTCGGTCGTTATGGCTCATTTGTGTAATGATGAGTTTATGTTTTATAAGCATGAATTCTTCGTTTGCGCAGGTGAATATGTTTGCAAATGGCGGCTTTGAATCGGGTTCGATCAATACATATTGGACCAATGTCACTTCCTGGACAGCCAGTCGGGCAACGAACGGCATGCTTGTCGCCGATGCTTCGGTGGCCTATGAGGGGACAAATTATATCTCTATAGAGGCTAAAGGGGGGACTTCGGTGTACCTCCAGCAGAATGCCGCGGCTTCTGCGGGCACAGTATATGAGATGGACGGTTACCTGATGACGCCGGCTGGCGCCAACCAGTTTAACCCGGAGAACGCCTATGTTGCCCTGACGGTAAAATTTTATGGATCCTCCGGCAAGGTCGGTGAGTGGTCGACGACGGATATCGGGAACGGCATCCTGACTACCAACTGGGTTAAGTTTACAACAGCGCCCTTGGTTGCGCCAACCGGCACGACTAATATCCAGGCCTACATCGTTTATATGCGAGGAGTGCCGGCCGACACCACGACAGTCGGACATGTGTACGTGGACAGTGTCCGCCTCTTCGAATCGGCGCCCAAGCAGAGCGGTGGCGTGAAGAATTGTGATTTTGAAACAAAACCTTATGGATACGGGCCCAATGCCGATTTTATCTATTGGAATCAGCAGTATGGCGATGCCTTTGGCGTCACCACCAACGCGGCTCGCACCGGAGAAAGCGCCCTTCAGATTTGGTGGACGGGCCAGGGCCTTCAGCAGAGCTGGGCGGCAACCGGCGGCGTACGTTACACAGCCGGCGGCTACATCATGACACCCTCCTGGGAGCCGTTGACATCGACCAGCGCTATCGCCTTGATCTACATTGAATACCTCAATGCGGCGGGTACTGTGCTTTCGCAGGCAACCAGTGATCACTTTACCACCAACGCGGCAAAAGATGTGTGGACCTACATGTCGGCTTCCGCGGTGGCGCCGGTTGGCACGGTCTCAGGTCGGACCACCTGCTGTGTGGTCATGGATGACGCGAATTTCAGCGGGTCTGTTTTCTTTGATGATATTACCATGTCCGAGAGTGCCTCCACGCAGACCGTTGCCGGCAAGCTCTACAACCCCGGGTTCGAAGACGGGACCACCGGGAATGCCTACGAGTTGGGTGATAACTTGCCCAATTGGGAATGGGCAGGCGGCACCAACGCCGGTTTCATTGTCACTGACGAAGCGCTGGACGGCTATCAATCCTATCAGGTGGTCTTCCCGAATAACATGCTCTATCAGTGGTTCGATGCGACACCGGGTCAGTCGTACGTCATCGGCGGTTATATGCGGCATCCGCTGGGCGGCCTGGTCGAAGGGGACAACGGCGTGACGGACACTACCGCCTTTGCCTCAATCCTTTGCGAGTTCTATAACGCGGATGGCGACGTAGCGACCACCTCGGTTTCCGTGGTCTCCACCCCGAAACTTACCTATCAGACCCCCACGGATACCTGGATTTACTATGCCGTGACCAATCACGCCCCGTATGGCGGCGCCTGCAGCGGCAAGGTATACGCCTCCTATCTTGATCTGGACACCAACAGTATTGTTGTGGGTTCTGTATTCTTTGACAGTTTCAGTGTCGTCGAGACCAACATCACCAAGACCGATTACCAGGCAGGCGCCTTGTGGAACCCCGGATTCGAGTACAGCGCCAACGGCACCAAACTGCAATATATCGATAGTTGGGAAGGGCTGGGCTTTGATGGCGCCATAGACGACAGCTTCTGCCGCAGCGGCGGGCAGGCGCTGAAGATATTCTATGTGGAAACGCTGGCAGCCCAGTACTGGGATGCCAATGCCGGCTGGCGGTACAGCACGGAAGGCTATGTGGCTTCTCCTTCAGGCGAGTTCGCGCTGAACGGCAGCACCGGCTCTTATGCCATGGTCATCATTCAGTATCTCAATGAAACAGGCGGAGTGCTTGCATCCTATGCCAGCGATGCATTCTGGGCGACCAACTATACCCCGGATACCTGGACCAAGCTCACCGCCGAGGGGCGCGCCCCTTCCGGCACGGTGACCGGTCGTACCCTGTGCGCTTTGCTGGGTAATGACGATGCCTTCAGCGGCGCGGTATGGTTTGATGATATGACCCAAACGGTAGTCAGCACCGGCGGGACCACACAGGCCGGCGAACTGGTTAACCCCGGCTTTGAAGACGGCGACGGGGGCAATGCCTACGACCTGTACATCAGTGACAACCTGCCGAACTGGGAATGGATCGGCGGCACCAACGCCGGATTCATTGTAGATACGGATGCGCACAGCGGGTACCAGTCCATGCAGATTGTATTCCCGAACAATCTGGCGGCCCAGCGGTTTGACGCTACGGCGGGGATGAGTTACATCGTCGACGGGTATATGATGACTCCATCTGTGGGTGGTGTCACCGACGAGACGGCGTATGCCACGTTCCTGCTGGAATTCTTTGATGCCAGGGGTGACGTCATCACCTCTTCGGTGTCAGTGGTTTCCACGGCGCT
>RZZM01000501.1 GCA_009929845.1 Spartobacteria bacterium | reverse complement strand
ATATTTTTGGGGCGTTGCAAAGCCCTGAATCGGGGTCGGTTGCGCGGTTGGGTTGTTTTGGGCGTTTTGTGTAAAGTGTTTCTGGTTGTTTTGGGTTGCTCCAAGGCCGTTTTAGCCCTTCCTGTTTTTGTCAAGTGAAAAGTTGACCACCTGATCGACGAAAAGTTGACCATCCAGCGGTTTGGGCGGATCGGTGTGATCAGCAAAAAGTTGACCACCTGATCAACGAAAAGTTGACCATCCGGACGTACGGGCGATGGGTGTGATTAGCGCAACGTTGACCACATGAGCCGTGCGTGGTCAACCCGCTCTATGAGGCCCGGGGGGCTTGGGGGGCGGAGCCCCCCAAATTCGTGCAGGCGTCAGGCTGGAACCCACCGAGAAGGCGCGCAGGCTCAAGCTGGTGGGTCGACGGACCGCGGCGTGGAACCCACGAGCTCGGGTGTGGGGGCCGGGAGGGCTTGCTCGCGTTGCCGCCGTTGGCGCAAGCGGTAGGACTCGCCAATGAACTCAATGATGTGGGCGCGTGCGGTGAGCCGGTCAAGTAAGGCGGCCGTCAGGCTTTCATTGCCAAAGAGTTGGGTCCATTCGGTGAAGCGCAGATTGGTGGTGACAATGAGCGCCACCCGCTCATGCAGCGTCGAGCAAAACTGGAACAGGAGATGGGCCCCACTCGGCGACAGGGGTAAGAAGCCGAGTTCGTCAAGGATGATCACGCGATAGTTGAGCATGGTGCGGAGATGGCGATCCAGCCGGTGCTCACGCTGGGCGTCCAATAAGTCACTGACGAGCCCCGCTGCCGTGAAAAAGCGCACGCGATGGCCCTGGCGACAGGCCTGCAAGCCGAGACTCGTGGCAAGGTGGGTCTTGCCGAGCCCTGGATGGCCCACCATCAAAATCGTTTCGGCCTCGTGGAGATAGCCTCCTTGGGCAAGGGTCAGGATGCGCGCTTTGTTCAATTGTGGGATGGCGCTCCAATCGAAATCAACCAGTTCCTTGAGCACCGGAAAGCGTGCTTGGTGGAGGTAGCGGCGTTGACGCTGGAGGTCACGCTGGCTGACTTCCTGGTCAACCAGCACCTGGAGATACTGGTCATAGCTGAGCTGCGCGGCCGTCGCTTCGGCCCCAATCCGGTCGTAGTGCTGACGCATGACCGTCAGCCGTAAGTGCGTCAGGTGGACATCAAGACATGCATTGCTTCCCATCAGACCTCTCCTTCAAACAGCGCATCATAGACCCGCAGATCGAGCGGTTGGCTGCCAATGGCCGCCAAGTGGGGCCGTTCCTGCAAATCCAGGAGCGGGGGTGACGTTTCGGGCTGCACGATCGCATGCAGGCAGAGGCGCACGCCATCCGCGTGGGCACATCCCAGCGTCAGGGCCCGGGAGACCGCCTGCTCGATCTGCGCGGCGGGATAGTCCTGATGCAGTTGGAGGATGCGCACAAACTCACGAATGCCGCGCCCATCCGGCCAGTGCTCCCGCAGGTGCGCCAAGATCTGGCGATACACCGGGGGCCACGTTTCGCGCCAACGGCGTAAGGGTTTGGCATGGTCAAACGCCCCCGGTCGTTCCAGCAGCAGCGGCAGGTAGTGGAGCGGATCCACGATATCCTGCTCGCGGAGGTACGAACGCGGATGGCGGGCCAGGATCTGGTCGCGGTCCAGGATGTCGACGTGGAACGGAAAGGCCCGAATGACGAGTTGGCGGACGGCCTGATCGGCAGGCACGGAGTACCGATTGGTTTCAAAGACCACCTGGCAGTAGGGCGTCAGGATGGCCTGCGTGGTGATGCAGCAGGGATACGGTTGGGGTGGGAGCGGGCGCAGCAGCGGCTGTTCTTCGGCCCACATCGTGCCAATCGTCTGAGGCTGGCCATGCACCTGACGCGCATCTTCCGTGTGGCACCAGGCCAGCAACTGGTCATTCAAGGCCTGATAATCCGCCACCTGTGGCACGGGCACAAGGGCATTGCGCCGGACATAGCCCACGCCATGCTCAATCTGTCCCTTCTCGTGGCCGGCATTGCGGTTACAGAAGTGACTCTCGAACAAATAGTAGCTGCGAAACGCGGTAAAGGCTTGACGTTCGGTGCGGGTCCGCCCGGTAAACACGGGCTTGATGGCCGTGGTCAGATTATCATAACTGAGCCGATGCGGCACCCCGGCAAAAAAGGCGAAGGCATGCACATGCCCACTGAAAAACGCTTCTTGCCGTTCGGTGGGGAAGGCCATCGCAAAGGTGCGATGGGCATAACAGAGCCGCATCGTAAAGAGATGGACGGTCACGCGGGTGCCATTGAGTACTACCTGGGCCTCACCCCAATCGACCTGGGCATCCTGGCCCGGGTCAAAGGCCAGGGGCAGAAAGCGCTTGGGGCGAAGCTGGGTGCGCTTGAGTTCCCCAAGGTAGCCGCGTACCCGCGACTCACTGCCGGTATACCCTTCCTGCACCAGGAGTTGATAGATCCGGCGGCTCGTATACCGTTGTTTTCGCGGTTGGTGGTTCCGTTCCTCCACCAAGGCCGCAATCCGCTCCCGGAAGGCGTCCAGCTTGGGCGCTGCACGTCGGCGCGTGGGGGTATAAGTTGGTGGCGCAGGATCCTGCAGCGCCTTGCGCACCGTCTGACGTGCCAGCTGCAGTTCACGCGCAATGGCGCGAATACTCTTCCCCTGATGGTAGAAGGCATGACGAATAGCGGCATGTTGATCCACAGTAAGCATCTCCACCTCTGCATACACATAACGGAATATCCGTACAAATGATTGCAGAGATTATGGGGGTGGTCAACTTTTCCCTGATCACTTCTGGGCGAGGTGGTCAAGTTTTAGATTAGCATAAACATCCCGGGCAACGACCGTTCCTCTGCCAGACGTGGCTGGCGGGCTGGTTCGACACCCTCCAGGAGTTGCTCAGTCGGTGGGAGGATTATCAC
>RZZM01000500.1 GCA_009929845.1 Spartobacteria bacterium | reverse complement strand
AAATAACGAATTCACTCCAGATGCAGCCGTTGCGAGGGGAATATCGCCCGTTACAAATAAAACCCATCTGAATTTCAGCGTTTGTAAGAAAAGGTGGGATTCCTAGCTTTTTCCATACACACCCAGCCGTTTCAAGATTTCATCGGCCACCCAAATCGTACTCGACACCGCAAGAATCAGCAGCCAGTCCATCCATGACAGTCCGGTGGCGCCGAATAACTTTTGTCCGATGGGTGTATATATGACTCCGATTTGCAGCAGAATGGCAGCTCCCACGCCGAACAGCAGCGGGCGATTGCTGAATACGCCGATGGAGAAAACCGACTGGCTGGTGGAGCGCGCGTTGAAGGCCTGGAACCACTGGAAGGCGGCCATCGCGGTGAAGGCAACAGTGCGCGCATGATCTATTTCACCTTGCCGGAGCGCATACCAGAACAGGCCCAGCGTGCCGAAGGCCATCAGCGGCATCAGCAGCCCCATGCGCAGCGCCATCTTGCGGTCCACAATAAACGCCTTGGGATCGCGCGGCGGATGCTTGAGGACATCCGAGTGCCGGGGCTCGACGCCAAGCGGAACCGTGCAGGCCCCATCCGTCACCAGATTGATCCAGAGTACCATGACGGCGGTCAGGGGCAGCTCCATGCCGATAACCAGCGCGCCGACCAGCGTGAGGATTTCTCCGAGATTGGTTGTCAGCAGAAAGTAAATCACCCGGCGCAGGTTGCTGTAAATCACCCGGCCCTCTTCCACTGCGTGGACGATGGTGGCGAAGTTGTCGTCGGTCAGCACCATGTCGGCGGCTTCCTTGGCGACTTCGGTGCCGGCCCGGCCCATGGCGATGCCGATATCCGCGCCTTTCAGCGCGGGGGCGTCATTCACACCGTCGCCCGTCATGGCGACGATATGCCCCTGCGCTTTGAGCGCCTCCATGAGCTTGAGTTTGTGCGCGGGGGAGACGCGCGCGAATACGCCGCCTGCCAAAGCCGCCCTGGCCAGTTCGGGCTTCTCCATCTTCTCGATATCCGCTCCCGTCAGGGCCGGTCCGTCTTTGGTGATTCCCACCTGCCGGGCAATCGCCAGCGCGGTGGTGGCGTGATCGCCAGTGATCATCACTGGATGAATGCCCGCGCTCCTGGCGTCGCTCACGGCTTGAATGCTTTCTTCGCGCGGCGGATCAAGCATTCCCCAGAGGCCGGCCAGTGTCAGGCCGCTTTCCACATCGCTCTTTTCCAGCCGGTCCCGATCCCGTGGCATTTCCCGGTACGCCCCGGCCATGACCCGCAGCGCCTGGGAGGCATAGCGCTCATTGATTTCGGTGATTTTCCGGCGAAGCCCGTCGTCCAATGGCGCCGGCTTGCCATCCATCATCACATGCGAGCAAAAGTCCAAAATCCGTTCCGGCGCGCCCTTGACGCAGGCGACCCGCCCGTCGCCATTCGTATCCGGATGGAGCGTTGCGCTGTATTTGGCATCGCTGGAAAACGGAATCTCCGCGAACCGTTGATTCTCATTCCGCAACGCTTCGATGTCCATGCCGGCCTTGATGGCCACGGCCAGCAGCGCCCCTTCGCTGGGATTGCCTTCGACACTCCACCGACCGTCCTCTTCCATCAGCGCGGCATTGTTCGACAACACGCCGATCCGCAGGAGTCGTTCAAGGGCTGGAGGGCGTTCTCCAACCGCGTCGCCGCCTTCCTGCCTCAATGCGCCCTCGGGCTGGTAGCCGTCGCCGCTTACCTCAAACGCCCGGCCGCCCGCCCAGAGCTTGCGCGCCGTCATCTGATTTTCGGTGATCGTACCGGTTTTGTCGGAGCAAATGACCGTCGTGGAACCGAGCGTCTCGACCGCCGACATACGCCGGATAATCGCATTCCGCCGGGCCATGCGCCGGACACCGAGCGCCAGCGTCACGCTGATGACGGCAGGCAGACCTTCCGGAATCGCGGAAACGGCCACCGCCACGGAATACATCAGCATCTCCATCCATGCATGGTCCCGCGCCAGGCCGAGTCCGAACACCAGCACCGCCAGCACAATCCCGCCGACGCCCAGCACCAGGCCCAGCTTATGCATGCGTTTTTGCAGCGGCGTATCTTCCCGTACAGTGGCGCGCACTTCGCCGGCAATCGTGCCCATGGCGGTACGCATTCCAGTCTCGACAACCACCGCCCGGCCGCGACCCCCGGTGATATTCGTGGACATCCACACCATGTTGTGGCGATCCGCCAGCGGCGCATCTTCCGCTACGTTTTCCGGCCGCTTGGGGACAGCCTGGGACTCTCCGGTCAAGGCCGATTCATCCACACGCAGGTTGTCCCCGGAGAGCATGCGGGCATCCGCGGCCACCCGATCCCCTGTTTCGAGTACCAGCACATCCCCGGGAACCACCCGGGATGCGTCGATTTCCGTCGGCTTCCCGTTTCGCAGGACACGGGTGTGATGCGCGGACATTGCGCGCAGGGCATTCAGCGCGCCCTCGGCACGCCACTCCTGGAAAAATCCCAGCAGGGTGTTCAGGATAACAACGCCGACGATCACCCACGCATCCACGCGGTGGCCGATCACAAAAGAAAGCGCCGCCGCGCCGAGCAGCAGATAGATCAGCGGATTGTGTACCTGCCTCGCCAACAGGCGCAACGGGCCAACGCCCTCCTCGGCTTCCAGCGAATTCGGCCCTGCTTTTTCAAACCGTTGTTTCGCCTGCGCCTCATCGAGCCCCTGTTCGCCTGCGGCCAGCCGTTCAAAGACCGCTTTTTCATCCAGGGCGTGCCACTGCACGGATATTGATTCATCTTTCATATCTCGACCTTTTCTTTGAAATGGCTATTCTCTATTCCTTACGCCAGCATCATGACTCATGCTATCCGTTATCCCAGAAATTTCCAGTACTTTCCCCTACCACCTAATCACCTACCACCTAAATCGCTAATAAATCAT
>RZZM01000114.1 GCA_009929845.1 Spartobacteria bacterium | reverse complement strand
GTCCACCCCTCGAAGGGTTCCGGTGACGCGCCGGGGGGTGTTTCGCGCCGGAAGATTTCGATCGGGTCATAATCGGTGGCGTCGATTGTCAGGGTTGCCGTATGGTCAGAGATGGAAATATCCAGGATAGCTGGTTGATTGGAGGAGACGGGCAGTTCCGCGATTTCGTTATTTTCGCGCCATGTGAATGTTTCGGCGGCGCGGGCGTAGTACCAGAGGCCCTCGCCGAGGCTGAGAATGAATGACGAGAGGGTTCCCTCTGACGTGAGCCAGCTTCCATTCAGGGGGTGTCCGCTGGAGCTGAACAGCCAGTTCGTGACACCATTCGCATCGACAAGGAGGTCAGCGGATGTGGGAGAATCGCCGCCGGCAGCGCCGGAGGCAGCGAGCGCGGAATCCTGAAGGGATAGTGCGACGATAGAGGAGAGACCGAACAAGTTACATCCCGGCGCAAGGGAATGGGTCGTGTTCGTCTCCATGGCGACGCGGCCAGGGATCAACAGTGTCTGTGCTTCATGGCGGTTTTCGATCAGGAAACCGCGGCCCAGGGACAGCTCGAAGGTGGCGGGGGTTGCACTGCTTCCCGATTCCAGCCATGTCCCGTTCTGGGCCTTGAAGGCGATCAGGTATGCCTGCTGGACCGCATCCCAGACCATCAGGCGGTCGGCCGAATTTTCATTATCGTCACCCATCAACTGAGCACCCAACACACCGGCGAGGGTCCCGTCAAAAGGGATGACAGGAAGCGCGGCATGGGTCGTGGCATTGCTTTGCAGCGCCAGATGCAGTACCGCGGCCGGTTCAGCGATATAGCCGGCAAGGCCCGACGAGGCGCACACAACAGCGAACAGCGGCAAGACGGTCAGTGCCATGAACCACCCGGGCACCCGGGAAAATTTATTGTACATTCTCATGCTCTTCCTCCGGAAAGGTTAATGATGGCAGACATTCAGGCATTGACGGCATTACGACGTTGATGAAAACGAACGCCCATGAAATGGAACACAAGCAGCAGTCCTGCGACAGCGGGGATACTGGAGATAACGATGACAGTACCCGATTCGGCAATTAACGAGACCTCATCGAACTGAAGGGCCCCGAGGGCGCCGACATTATCCGCATAGATTACAACGCGCACCCACACGGCATTATCCGGCGCCTTGGCTTGTACGGTTTTCTGCGCCCAGCTTTCTGAAACATCGTGGACCAATTGGGTCGCCACCGCCAGGGGCGCGCCGAACATACTGTCATAGAATTCAATTTTCAACCCCTGCCCTTCCGCGCTCCATGAGGCATCGGCCCAGAACCAGGCGGACGCGGTATAGGTGACGCCGGCTTCGGCGGGCGCCTGCTGCCACCAACCCCCGCAGGTATCGCCGGCCCATGAGCCGCGGATAGCCGCTTCGTAGCCGCCCGAATAAGAACGCCAGGCCTCGCGGGACGCCGTGCCCCAGCTTGACGCATTCTGGTCCGGGTTATTCCACTCCCAGTGATACGCCTGGAACGCGTCGCTTCCCGCTATTTCAAAACTCCCGTTCTGCAGGAGATCAGCCTGTACGCCAAGCGCGCCCAGGAACAGTGCTGTTGCAATACGTAGTGCCTTATTCATGATGATTCCTCCTTTGTATTATCGGTTTTCCGGTAAATTTTCTTCGCGGCGGCCACCGCCGCATTTCGCAGGCGGATATCGCTGCTTTGTTCATATCGCCGAAGAATATCTCGGTCCGACACATCGCCTTGCAGACCCAGCACGGCCAGCGCGGACATCCGCAGTTGAATATCGCCGTCCCGGGCAAGCAATTGACGAGCGGTGTGCACTGCGCTTGTATCCCCGAGGGAAGCGGCGATTTGAAGGGCGTTGCTTTCCGGTTCCGCGAGATTCAAGCGTTTGGCATCATAATGAATCAACTGGAGGAGTGCGCGGGACTCCTGGTCCGTCAGGGACCCAGCCAGTTGCTCCAGGCGCCTGACACGTGACAGATAAGAAGTATCCATGGAAAACAGCGGGTAAAGCCTTTCGGGGGCGGTATGTGCATTGATGATGACATACTCGACCTGGCGACGACGAGGAACGGAAGGTGACGTCTCGTATGATGGCCGGCTTTCTGAGACAGGCGAAACAAGGGTTACCGGTTCAGGCGGCCTTGGGCTATCGAATCTGGCGGTCTCCGCCGTTTCACGGATAGAGGAAGATGGCAAAGGCATTGCGGAACGAAGGACAAAAAGCCCGGTCCCCATGATCGCCACTGCCACCATTATCCCGGCTATTATGCGCCATCTGCCCACGTTTAATCACCTTTCATGTTTCGATTAGGAACACGCCTTAAAAACCATGCGCATAATGTATCGGGCTGCAAAAGGAGCAAACCAGAAAATAAACGTGACTTTTGTTGTTATTTAGTGACTTTTGTTGACCAAACGTGACTTTTGTTGATCGGAAGGCTCGTGGAGAAAGGCCAAACTTCTTCTTAAACCATCTGGAAAAATGCTCCCGGCTTTCGAAGCCGATATCGGCGGCAATTTGCTGTATTTGTTTCCCCCCTTCGATAAGTAAAGTTGTCGCGATGTTTTTTCGGACATCATCGATGAAAACAGATAGTGTATCACCGCTCACCTGCCTGTAGACACGCGACAGGTGAGAGGCACTCATACCCAGATCGGCCGCCAGCGCCTGAAGAGATGAATATTTCGCCGGGTTGGCATGCACCATGACATTGACGGCATCCACGAGTTCATCATGGGGTATCCACCGCACGGTCGTTGCGGGATCATTGCCGGTCCCGAAATCAACAGTGGACAGGGCCTCCAAAACACGGCCCATTTCCTTTTCATGACAGTGATCCGCAATGACCGAGAATTCACTTTTTTCGAGATATATTCCGTGGCAAAACAGCCCCTCATGATCATGTCGGACAATCATAACAGGGATAGACGGCACTTTTTGTTGAATAAAGCTCTGCACGGCACACACAGACGGTTTAAATGCCGCGTCAATGATGGCCAGTCCTGGTTGCCGTTGATTCATAACAGTTTCCAGACATGCGCCGGAATCGACCTCTGAAGTCACATGATACGCGCCACTTTCCTCGACAGTCTGCCGAGCCTGCCGCCGAAACAATTTGCATTTAGCAACGAGGAGTACTCCCCTGCTCTTTCCAGTGCCAAAATTAACCAATATTCCACCCTTCAAACCAAGCCTTACTAAAAAAACAAAGCCACAATAAACTGGCCATAAAACCACCACGCGGTAATGTTTAACTAATTTCGGAAGACAAGCAAAGCCTTTTTCCCATAAAAGAGCGTTCTCAATAACCCAATTTTTGAGCTACGGACTTGAAGCAAGCTTATTTGCACAAAGTCCAGCATGATGAAGACAGGAAACCCGGCATCAATATCATTCGCTTTGCTGATTTAGGCATTGATTTGCGGGGGTTTTGCGGTCAGCATGTGCCCCTGACAGGTTAATTGTATTGAAATACTGGTATGGATAAGAGGTTGTTATGGGTGATAGGCATGTGCCCCGCGAGGCAATAGAGGCATTGGTCAAGGCAGAGCATGGTTCACCACGCGATGTGCTGGGCATGGTTGAGGCGGATGGCGGCGTGGTCGTCCGCACCTTTCAGCCGCGCGCACATACCGTGGAGCTGATCGATGAAAAGAAGGGGCGCGCCTTTCCGATGGACCGCATCCATGACGGCGGCTTTTACGAGGTCTTTATTCCCGGCGAAAAATGTTTCCCCTACCGACTGAAAATGCGGGCGGAGGAGAGCGAGTGGGAACTCAAGGACCCCTACTCCTTCCCCCTGCAAATCACGGATTTCGACCTGTATCTTTTCGGCGAGGGCAGCAATTACCGAACGTACCTGAAGATGGGCGCCCATCCCATGACACTCGACGGCACACGCGGGGTATTCTTCGCGGTCTGGGCGCCCAACGCGAAACGCGTGAGCGTGGTCGGGGCCTTCAACCAGTGGGACGGACGCCGCTACCCCATGCAGAAACGCGGCGGCTCGGGCCTGTGGGAATTGTTCATTCCCGCCATGCAGCCCGGCGACCTGTATAAATTCGAGGTCCTCAGCCAGAACGGCTATATGATGGACAAGACCGACCCCTATGGTTTTGCCGCGGAGGTCCGCCCCAACACCGCCAGTGTGGTCTGGAACAACCACGGCTACACCTGGAACGACAAGGCCTGGATGGATGCCCGCCCGAAAATCAACTGGCTGGAAAAACCGATCAACGTCTATGAACTGCACGCCGGCTCCTGGCGGCGCAACCCGGACGAAGGGAACCGCTGGCTGACCTACCGGGAGCTGGCCGCCGAACTGATTCCCTATGTCAAGGACCTGGGCTTCACCCATATCGAGCTGCTCCCGATTACCGAACACCCCTTTGACGGCTCGTGGGGCTACCAGACCATCGGCTACTTCGCGCCAACCGCCCGATTCGGCTCGCCCGACGACCTGAAATTCTTTATCGACCAGTGCCACCAGCAGGGACTGTCCGTGATCCTCGACTGGGTCCCGGCGCACTTCCCCAAGGATGGCCACGGCCTGAACTATTTTGACGGCACCCACCTCTACGAACACGCCGACCCGCGCCAGGGCGAACACAAGGACTGGGGCACGCTGATTTTCAATTACGGACGCAACGAGGTGTGCGATTTCCTGCTCTCCAGCGCCATGTTCTGGGCGGACATCTATCATATTGACGGCCTGCGTGTCGACGCGGTCGCCAGTATGCTCTACCTGGACTATTCCCGCGAACACGGCCAGTGGATTCCCAACAAATACGGCGGCAATGAAAACCTCGAAGCGATCGAATTCATCAAGAAATTCAACGAGATCATCCACCAGGAATACCCCGGCTTCCTGACCTACGCCGAGGAATCCACCTCCTGGCCCATGGTCTCGCGCCCGGTATACCTGGGCGGCCTGGGCTTCGACCTGAAGTGGAACATGGGCTGGATGCACGATATCCTCACCTATATGGAGAAGGAAGCCGTCCACCGTAAATTCCACCACCATGAACTGACCTTTTCCCTGCACTATGCCTGGACCGAAAACTTCATTCTCCCGTTCTCCCACGACGAAGTGGTCTACGGCAAAGGCTCGATGATCGAAAAAATGCCCGGCGATCTGTGGCAGAAATTCGCCAACCTCCGCCTGCTTTACGCCTACATGTACGCGCATCCGGGCAAGAAACTCCTCTTCATGGGGTGTGAATTCGGCCAATGGAGTGAATGGAATTACCAGGACAGCCTCCAGTGGCACCTGCTGGATGAACCCCGCCACCAGTCCATGCAGTCCTGCTTGAAGACGCTGAACCGGTACGTCATCGAACGTCCCGAAATGCATGAAATCGACTTCACCCCCGAGGGCTTCGAGTGGATCGACCTGCATGATATCCAGCAGAGCATCGTCTCCTTTATACGCCGCGGAAAAAACCGGAACGACTACACGGTCTGCGCATTCAACTTCACGCCCGTGCCGCGCGAAAATTACCGCGTCGGGGTGCCCGGACCGGGCATGTACCGCGAAGTCCTCAACACCGACGACGCCATCTATGGCGGAAGCAATATCACCAATCCCATCGCCATGTGGGCGGATCATGAACCGTGGGGTAGCCAGAAGTATTCCGTCAAACTGACCATGCCGCCGCTCGGCGCGGTCTATATCCGCGCAGTCGAGAGGGACCCTGACCCATCAGACCGCCCTGGGCCGACGCCCCCTACCGCATCACCGTCGGAAGAATCCGGGGATTGAAATAGTCCGCGAAGCCGGGAAGATCAATAAACAGCAGGCACACGCACGCCACAAAGGTACCGAGGACAATCGCCATCAGCTTCGGTTGCCGGAGCAGGCGTTCAGGGTTCTGGGCCGGGCTGTCCGGCTTGTAACTCATGTGCAGGTAGTACGCCATACAAAGCGCCACCAACGGCGTGGCCAGCACCAACTCGACCCGGTAGCGGGAAATAAAGACCCCCGACATCAGGGCGAACAGCGATGCGTAAAACATCAGGCTTTCGACCAGGCGTTCATCATTGTAATAACCAAACGACTTGCGGTAACGGGCCGCCTGTTCGGGATGGTCAATCATGCGGTATTCCGCCAGGCGCTTCGCCGCCATCAAAAACGCGCCGAACATCCAGTAGGCGATCACAATGGATAATGGCGGACCGACGACCATCGCCGCGATATACCAGCCCATGGCCAGGCGGATCGGATTGTTGACCGCCTCGCTGAGCACATCCACATACGGCCATTCCTTGAGACGAATTGGCCGCACATTGTACAGGGTCCCCATAATCCACAAGGCCAATGCCCATAGCCCGAACGACGTGTTCAACCAGAACCCGAGCCCCAGCCCCAGCGCCCCCAACGTCAGCCACTCGATGTAGGCCGGTCCCTTCTTCGCGTCACCACGGGCCATCGGACGATTCTTCTTCACCGGGTGACAACGGTCCTGTTCCGCATCCAGTATCTCGTTGAGCACATAATTGCTGGAAGCCACCAGGCACGCCGCCAGGAAACCCGCACAACTGTTCCAAAACAGGGCCGGACCCAGCACACTGTGATCAAAAAAGACCGCCAGGCATATCCCCGGAAACAGGAATATATTCTTAAACCAATGGTCCGGTCTTGCTATTTTTATGTAGGGCCATATGCTCATTTTTGTTTTTCCATTCATGGACGCCTTTTCGCATCGTGCAAATCAAAGGCGCTATTGAGTACAGCAGTATGGCATGGCCACGCAAGCATCTTTCACTTGCAATTTGCCGTGCCGGACGGATACAAAGCTGCCGGAACAACAAACAGCATCAACAAACAGGTAAAACGGAAAAGAACCATGGCAAAAAAAACTACGCCGAAACCGACACCGCGGCCCGAACGTACCTGGCTCTATGGCCTTGCCTTCGCAGGCATTGTCTTTCTCGCCTTCTACGGACGCACCGCCGGACTGTATCGCGAACTCGACCAGGGCTGCACCTTTCATCCCGACGAACCCAAACAAGTCGTCGCACTGCACAATTACCTCGAAAACCGCTATATCTGGTACAATCACAGCCTTTTTTACGACGGGTATCCTTTCTTTTTAAACCATCTGGATGAATGGATCATCCGCGGCGCCCGCGGGATACAGCATCTCGTACACCGTCACTTCAGGCCGGGAACGCCCCTGCCGCCCTACCCCGACACCTTTTCGCTCTACTACTGGGCGCGTTTTCTGCGGGCGCTCTATGGCACGGTGGTCGTCATCCTTACCTATTTCATTGCCCGTCTCATCGGCCTCAAACGCAGCACCGCCCTGTTCGCCATGCTCCTGCAAGCCCTGGCCCCCCTGGCCCTGGCGGTCTCCCACGCGGCCACCGGCGATATCGGCGTCGATTTATTCTCGGCGCTCATGATCCTTTTTGTAGCCCTTTTTTTCAACAAACCCCGGCGGCTTTATCTCTTTCTGGCGGGCCTGTGCGTCGGCTTCGGCTTTGCCGCCAAATACCAGGGCATGCTCATGGCGCTCGTCATGGTGGTCGCCTTTATCCTCTACGTATGGCGCTGCCGCAAACCCCTTCGCACGCTGTTCGCCGCGGCGGGGATCACCCTGCTCGGAACCGCGCTGGGCATCGCCGCGGCCATCCCCCAACTGGTCTTCGCCTTTGACCGGAGCTGGCGCGATATCCGCGATAACTTCATTTTCATCGCCCATTACGGCGTGGATGAAGCCTTCCTGGAACAGCCCGCGCTGACGCGCCTGCTCTTCAGCATGACCCACAATCCGCCGCGCCTGGTTGACGCGTTGGGTTGGACCGTAGTCCTCACCGCCCTCCTGGGTCTGGTCCTCAGCATCATGGCACTGCGGAAGACGGAAGGCGACCGACGGCCGCCCCTGTGCCTCGCGGTCAGTATTTTTGCCTTTCCCCTGCTGGCCGGGCTCCTATCGCTGAGCGGGAAACCCGCCGTGCAAACCATCCATTTCGCCTACGTGCAGATGCCCCTCTGCCTGGCCGCCGCCTTTGCCCTGCACTACCTGTGGGCGACCCAGAAACACGCCTGCCGGGCGGGCGCCGCGCTGCTGGGCATGATCCTGATCATCGAGCTGGGCGGCACATCGCTCCATGAATTGTACTTCTGGTACCGCCCGGACATGAAGGCGCTGGGGGCCGCCTACGAACGTGACTTGTGCCTCCCCGATCACGCGCCCGTCGTCAAAAACAGCAACCACCCCCAGTCGGACACCGTACGCCACCTCCACGTGGAAACCGCGCATATCCCCGTATTCAGGAATCGCCCCCGGGTCGTGAACCTGCCAAACAAGGATGCCTGGCAGCAATGCGGCGCGCCACCCGTGCCCACCATACCATGGGCGTCCAATCCACACTGGATCATGATGAACGGCCCCGTGTTTCCACGCAACGACCGCTATGTGAAAATCCCGGGACGCGGCGCCACCGACCGCTCACTGGTCTTTACCAACATCCCGCCCGTTGTGCAGGTGGGTCTTCGCTGCGGATACCTGCCCTCGCAGGTCACCCTGGAAATCGGCGGCAAAAAAGAAACCATTCTCCTGACACCGTACGAGCAGCGGATTCTCGCCGTCGAACCCGACACCTTCAGGACCATCCCCGGATTCGCCCAGGAAAACATGGACCCGGTGTATATTGTCCCCGTGGCGATGCATTCTGACCTGGGCGACGTATGGGCCATATTCATGAGCGCCCCCATCGCTGTGGAGCATGTTGTCTTTTTCGGCGGCGACCCCGCCGCCGAAGTGCCGTCGGACCGCGGGCTGCCCCCGGAACAGCTTATCCGCATGCTCGCGCCGATGCGCTACCTCGAAGGCCAGGCCGGGCTCACCCTGAACGGTACGAACCCGGACCGGCCCGACCGCGCCCTCCTGCAGGAAGAGCGCTTCCCGCTGCCCTGCGGAGTCTATCGCCTGGTTGCCGACATCAAGGCCACCGCCCCCGACAACCGCCTTGCGCTCAGGTTAAAAGACCGCACCGGACTGGCCGACAGCCTGGAAACCGAACAGGCCTGGGACCTGCCGCCCGGCCTGCACACCCTCACCTTCACCTTCTCAAAACCATTTGCCCCCTTTGAATGCATGATCGAAGCCGTCTGCTCCGCCGGCATCGTCCACATCAACGACTGGACACTCACTCCCGACACCGAACAAATCCTGCGCGACGTATCGGCCTTGCGCGAAGAGGGCGTCCAACCCGCCTGGCGGCGCCTTCAACCGGAGCCTCCCGCACCCGCTCCGCTGAAACTCGTGGATGTCCTGTATACCGGCGGTTTCAAATTGGACGAACTGCATGTGCCCGACCGCATGTCGCATAGCGAATCGGTACACATCACCGCCCTCTTTGATCCTCACGCCATTCGTCCGCGCAACTTTGAAGAGTACTATTTCTTCCTGCACTTCATCGACAGCGACAAGAAACGCGTGGGCCAGATTGACTTCCCGGTCTTTCAGGCCGCCTTCGACCCCGCACACCCCCATCCAGTCAGCCGCCCGCTGCCCGACGCCATTCCGCCGGGAGAATACACCCTGTATGCCGGCATCTGGAACGGCCGCACCGAACAGCGTGTCGATGTCGAATACGCCCCCCCGAATCATCCCGTATGGAAAAACAAAGTGCCGGCAGGAACCGTTGTTGTAACGCCCTGAACCGAGTTTCCAATCATTGGAAAAACCGTATCTTCTCAAAAGTCATCCTGTGAATCATTTTTTAGACTGTGATGAACAGGATAGTAATCTTCTTTATCCTGTTAATCCTGTTAATCCTGTCAAAAATAAACTGTTGTTGAGAAGTAACGAAAAATCACAAAAGCAAGTTTCCAATCATTGGAAAAATCACATAAAAAGTTTCCAATCATTGGAAAAATCGGGGGAAAAGTTTCCAATCATTGGAAAAATGGCGGGATTCTTTTCCAATCATTGGAAAAATCGGGGAAAAAGTTTCCAATGATTGGAAACTTTACTCAATACAGTAAACATACCCCCCAATTGCCCCGCTGGTTTAAATTCCCACAAATCGTACATATTTCATTCGACTATTCGGGATTCTTGGCGTAGAGTTACAGGCTGATTATTTTGAATTTATATATATGGAGTAAATATTGTTATGCAGATGCCCTCGTTGGAAATAGGCGATCTTACATGCCGCGTGCCGATCATACAAGGCGGCATGGGGATTGGAATATCATTATCCGGGCTGGCTGCCGCGGTGGCCAACCAGGGAGGGATTGGTGTGATTTCTTCGGTTGGTCTCGGTCTTTTGAATGCATGCGGGAATTCCGCCGAGGCCAATGACAAGGTACTCGCCCAGGAAATCCAAAAGGCGCGAGCCATGACGGATGGTATACTTGGCGTCAATATCATGGTGGCGCTCACCAATTTTACCGAACTGGTCGAAACCGCCATCCGTGAAAAGGTGGACATCATTTTCTCGGGCGCGGGCCTGCCGATGGACCTGCCCAAATATCTGATCGACGGGATGAAGACCAAACTGGTTCCCATTGTCTCCTCCGGGCGCGCCGCGGCGTTGATTTGTCGTCGCTGGCTCAAAACCTTTGATTACCTGCCCGACGCCTTCGTGCTGGAAGGCCCCAAGGCCGGCGGGCATCTCGGATTCCGCCCGGAACAAATCCAAGACGAGGCCTATTCCCTGGAAAAACTACTGCCGGAGCTGCTCGAAGCTATCAAACCATTCGAGGCGATGGCTAAACGGCGCATCCCGGTTATTGCCGGCGGGGGCGTATACACCGGAGGCGATATCCACAAAATGATATCGAGCGGCGCAGCCGGGGTTCAGATGGGCACCCGCTTCGTCGCTACGGATGAATGCGACGCGGACAGGGCGTTCAAACAGGCCTATATCGACGCCACGGAAGAAGATGTGGAAATCATCATCAGTCCGGTCGGACTGCCCGGACGAGTGATCCGTAATACCTTTATCGAGAGCATCAACCGCGGCGAACGCAAGCCGGTTCAATGCCCCTTTCAGTGCCTGACCCACTGCGACGGTACAAAAACCCCCTATTGCATAGCCAAAGCCCTCTTATGCGCTGCACGCGGGAAACTCATGCAAGGCTTCGCCTTTGCCGGCGAAAACGTCTCCCGCGTTAAGGAAATCGTATCCGTTCAGACGCTCATCGACTCGCTGGTGGCCGAATACAACGCCGCCTCGCAGTACGCCGGGACCATCATCGACAAAATGACCGCTGAGACCGCCGGATAAGCCCTTTTTCTCTGTGTCTCAGCGCCTCCGCGTTCATATTTTTTAACGCAGAGACGCAGAGACGCAGAGGTGGAGCGCTAAAAAAATCTGGCTCCGCACTCCGGGAGGGCGTTACGAAAAAGAAGGGGGGTACTCACGAACAAGGCTTTAGCCTGCCCGCTGCCTATGCGGACGGGCTCAGGCCATCGCGCGCAGCTTGTTGGCGGCGCGGGCCTTGCGACGGGACGCGGTGTTTTTCTTGATCACACCATGCTTGACGGCCTTGTCCAGTACGGAACAATACGTCCGATAGGTCTTGTCCGTGACTTCCTTGTCGTTCGTTCCCGCCACATCAATAAAGGCCTTGCGAACTTTTTTAATGCGCGTACGTTCCGCAACATTGCGAACACGCGCCTTTTCTGATGTAATCAAGCGTTTCTTTGCGCTTTTAATATTCGGCATTCTAGCTTCTCCGTTTTCCAACCGTGCCTGGCATACTTGCCGATACGGCGAATATCTATATTTTTTTTTACTGCGGCGCCATGATTTCGGCGATTGATCCGCGACTGAAAAAGTGGTGCAATACTATCTTTACATTTGATGAAGTCAACTTGGATTTGGAGTTTTTTTACTAAAAGTGACAACCATGATCGAAACCCGAAAAGGCCCCTTTGCCGGCATCCCCCCCACACGGCGGACGGTAGCGGCCGCAAACATGCTCTACCGGGACGCCCTGCGCGCCGGCGAACAGGCCCATACCGCGCAACACCGGCGCATACGCGGGATCAACCGCCTCGCTCCATCCATGGCGTTGGAAGAGTTGGCCCGACAGGTCGTTGCCGCGGAGGCGGACGCCTGTACGCAAATGATCAAGGAAGAGCCCTTCATTCATGTCATGCGCTGCTCGTTGATGGGAAAGGACACCCTCCTGAAACGCTATGACTTGAAGTCACTTCCGGATAAACTGAAATACCTGTTTCGTCCTTCCCGCGCCCGCCGCTTCTGGGCGGCCGCGCGGACCATGCAACAGGTGGGCATCCCGACCCCTGAACCCTACGGGTACCTGGAGATCATGCAGGGAACCGTTCCTGTGCAAAGTTACGTCTTCACCGCCTTCGTCCCGGAAACACAAACGGCGCGCGAATGGATCGAACCCCACTTTCACCAACAGCCGCGGGCGCTTCGTGACGCCGTCCGAAAAGATTTGCTGGCGGCTTTGCTGCTGCTCTACCGCCACGGCATCTACCATCGTGACACAAAAACCGCCAACCTGCTGCTCCACGCGCCCTGCGATGATGAACAGCGCCTCTTCCTGTGGATTGATCTCGAATGTGTACAACCCGGCGTCATCCCCTCCCGGCACCAGATCATCCGTAATCTGGTCCAGCTCAACGGCTCGCTGGGCCTGGAGGTCGCCGGCGAAGACCGGATGGCCTTCCTCGATGAGCTGGCGCATGCCTACCCCTGGGTCGTCACCCGACCGGTGATTGAAAAAATCGCCGCCTGGACGGCCCGCCGCCTGCGAAAGGAGCGGATCACCGGATGCGGTTCCTGAAATTCTTTATTGGACTGGCCCTGCTGCCCTTCTGCTACATCGTTACCCGCGTGCTCATCGACCTCGTGACCGCCATGAAACCGGCGCAATACAGCGCCATTCCGCCCGCCTTCTGGGGATTCAGCATCGGATTCCTTTTATGGATTTGCCTCTATTTCAGCATGCCGCGGCCCATGCGCACCTATGTGCTGGCCCACGAACTGACCCACGCCCTCTGGGCCTGGCTGCTGGGCGCCCAGGTCAAACAGGTCACCATCTCAAAAACCGGCGGCAGTGTAACCGTCTCAAAAACCAATTTTCTCATCGCGCTGGCCCCCTACTTCTTTCCCTTCTATACCCTCTGCGTATTGCTGATTCGCTATCTGGTCGAGATATTCTACGACCAGACCATATACACCCCCTTCTGGATGGGGCTGATGGGCCTCACCTGGGCCTTTCACCTCACCTTCACCATCTCGATGCTCAAACAACACCAACCCGACATCCATGCGCACGGAAGCCTGTTTTCATACAGTTTCATCTACCTCATGAACGTGCTGGGCATCTGCCTGTGGGTCACCATGATCGCCCGCCCCACCCTGGAAACACTCATCGACAGCATCGCCACACACAGCCAGACCACCTGGACCACCCTCAACAAAGGACTGACAAAAGCCCGGGAGCGCGGAGCCCCAGCTCCGCATTAACAAAAATGACGTTCCCGTTGGTATTTGTCCGATTGAAATCGTGTCGGGGTTTCGCGGGAGACCCTGTTTTGGCTAATTTTTGCAAAAATGACCGAATTTTGCCTGTTCGAGCCCCACGGTCTCCATCGCTGGAAGAGGTTTGTTGTCCAGTCTTCAGCCTGCCGCGCACGCAAAGGGATTTTACACCGAAAACACCCGTCCGGCCAATCAACTTGAGGCCCTGTCGGGCAAAAGAAAAGGACAGCATAGCATTCGAATTAATCGTCAATGGCGAATTTGTTTTAACTGGAAAGACGGTAATGCTTACAACGTTGAAATAGTTGACTGCCATTGAGGTGAAGAAATGAAAAAATTTCGGAAACTCTGCGTCTTTCTGGCTCGGACTCCAGATGGACTACGACCTCGACATTGCCGAGGA
>RZZM01000004.1 GCA_009929845.1 Spartobacteria bacterium | reverse complement strand
GTTCCGCCCATACCGTTGAATTGCCCCCGCCCCTTCCGCCACCCGAACCGCTCCCCCCGCCGCGTCAACGTCACCAGCCCCAGCCGCCCAAACCGCGCCTGCGGGAAACGCGCCGCCAAAGGACCCTCCAGCCCCCGGCCCTGCGGCTCGATATGCCCATCGGCTATGTCGGGGGCGATTTCAATGTAGCCTTCGACATCAACGAAGCGGCGCTCTCCGACCAGATTCACGATCTGATTTTTGAGTTGGGCGATCTGGACGAACCGCCACGCCCGCTGACTCGCCTCAAACCCATCTATCCCCCCCAGGCCCGTATGCGGCGGCTGGAGGGCTGGGTCGAGCTGGAATTCGTGGTGTTGGCGGATGGAACTGTCGACGACATCCAACGGGTGGCGGAGTATCCGGAAGCCCTGTTTACCGACTCGGCGATACGCGCCGCGCGGCAGTGGCGCTTTATCCCCGGGTCCAAGGACGGCGACGCCGTGGCCGTGCGCGTCCGGCAAAAAGTAACATTCAAAGTAGAGTAGGAGTATGGCATGAGCACGAAGAAAAACCTGGTTTGGCTGGCCCTGGGCTTCCTGGCGTTCATGAGCGTCTTCGGCGAGCAGTGGCGTAATCCCTTCGAACCGGTCGTCACCCGCCGGGAAAGCGAACAGCTCAACGCCGCGATGGACATGGCCGCAACCAATCCCGTTGAAGCCATTGCGATGCTGCGCGCGGAGAATGGACCGGAGGCGAGCGCGGCGCTGGATTTCGCCATTGGGAATCTCGCTTTTCAGGCAAATGACCTGGAGCCGGCGGCCCAGGCCTATCAGGCGGCCCTGGATAAACTCCCCAAATTCAGGAGCGCGCTCCTGAATTTCGGGCGGGTCCGCCTGGTGCAGGGGCAAACGGACAAGGCCATCGGGCTTTACCGGACGCTGGTGGCGGATGGACAGGCGGATGCCGATACACTTCAACTCCTGGGGCATGCCCTGCTCATGGAAGACGATCCGGTCTCGGCCGAAACCGCGTACCGGCAGTCCCTCCTGCTCGGGCCCGAAGAAGCCGATACCCGGCAGGGACTGGCCAAAGCGCTGATGCGCCAGGAACGCTACACAGAAAGCGCCCTGTTGCTTGGCCCACTCCTGAAACAGGACCCTTTCAACGCGGAGCTGTGGTCCCTGCGGGCAAACGCCAGTATCGCCGAAGGCAACTATGCCGACGCCGCGCAGGCCATCGAAACCGCCCGGCGGCTTGATTGCGCGAACAGCGAAATGCTTGCGACACTCGGCGACATCTATATCAACCGGGAGCAACCCGTCGAGGCCATAACCGCTTACGAGGACGCCTTTGCGGGCACGCAACCATCGAGCGCGCGGTTGCTGCGCGCCGCGGAAGGACTGTTGCTCACGGGGGACACCGCGGGCGCGGAAAACATGCTGGCGCGCGCGGAATCCGGGTTGTCGGAAGCCCCTCGGCCCGACCCGGACAGCGCGCGGTCCCTGCTGCGCCTCAAAGGCGCGCTTGCGCGGCAGATCGGCGACACCGCGGGCGCGGAAGCGGCCTGCGAATCGCTCCTCCGGCGCGATCCCCTGGATGGGGAAACCATGCTGCTGCTGGCTGAAATCCAGGACAGCCAGGGGCGCCTGGAGGAGGCGGTCATGACCCTTGAGCGCGCCGCCCGCGTACGCGGCTTTGAAGCCGACGCCCTCGCGCGCCAGGCGCAGATTGAAGTGGCCCGCGGACGCTACAACCGCGCCGTCGAACTCCTCGAAGCCGCCCAGGCCTTTGAGGACCGACCTCACGTGGCCCGCTACCTCGAACAGGTGCGCCGCCTGCGGTAGCGAGGCTCGGAACTTGCGCTCTCCATGGTTACTTGTTAATAAGGCACAAAAAGAGCTATTCATGCCAAAACGGGATGGTTGTTTTCCTGTTCGTGTGCAGCTCGGTATGCGCAGCCGCCTAAAGGCTGGACAACGAGCGACCTCCGACCTCCGACCCCCGAATCTCCCCGCAGAGCGCCTTCAAGATCACCGGGGAGCCCCAGAGGCGTGTAAGGCCCAGGGCCGCGCACCCTTTTTCCATGATGCTGGAGAGTGACCGGTGCTTAAGGGCCCGGTGCAGCACCATCGGCAGAAAGAACTGGGGAACACGCCGCGCCACCCGGTAGTTGTTTTTCTCGAAGGCCTCCATAATGTCCCGGTGCCTGAACAGGGTATAGGGTCGGGTGTTCTTTTCTATTTTCTTTTTTGCGCCGAAGAGCATATCGGTCAGGCAATTCATACTCTGGCCGGTGGGATAATCCACAATCACGGCGTTTGACGCCACGCGGCACAGTTCATCAATCACCCGCCGCCATTCGGCACAGTGCGGCAGTAACCGGAAGCAGATGGCCACCTCCACGCTGTTTTCCGCGAAGGGAAGCTCAAGGAGATTCGCCGTCGCGTACTTCATTTTTCCGGCCTCCACGTCCTGCTGTATGCGCCGGCAACAATCGGGATGACTGCCCAGCACGGTGACCTCATAGCCCTGCCGGGACAAGGGAACAGCCAACTGGCCGTGGCCGCCGCCAACATCCAGGATGGAGGCGCGCGGATAGGTGTTGAGCATGTCCAGCGCTATCGCCGCCTGGATATCCAGGAACCATGCCCCGACAGGCCCGGAGAAGCGTCCGGCGTAATTCTCCGAGGCGGTTTCAAGGTCCGCCATAGGCGCTATTTCCTGGATTTTTTCCATTCGGGTCATTCCTGTCCTTTATCAGGCTCGTCGGTTTCATACAGGACCAGCCCGGTTACGGTCCAGCAAAACCGGTCCGCGGGTTTCTGAATCGTGATCCGCACGGCGTCGCCCTTCACCGGCACGAAGCGCAGGGTCTGGGCATCAACCCCATACACCGGATGGTCCTGTTCAAAGACGAATTTATCCAGCACGCCCGGCCAACGATCCTGCACGCTTTTCCAGCCTTCTTCTGTGCGGACTTCGACCCGCGCTTCAGGAACGATGTCGTGCGCAAACGAACCGTAAAACATCGTAAGGCGGTTCAACCACCGCGCACGGTCCAGCGTCGCTTCCAAATACATGCCGACGTATTGCGGTTCCTCTGAAAACCATTTTGTGGTCCGGTCGTTATCCAGGAGCGCGGGTAGCGACGCCTGGCCATCATCGGCGCGCATGGTGATCGTTTCCGGCGGCACCGGTCGTTCGGGTCCGTGGGGAAGCAATTCAATAAAATCATGATATACCAGGAAATCGCCGGCCCGGACGCGCCTGGCGCCCACCTGCATCGTGCGCATGTGCCGCTCGAAAATATCCGGCTTCAAAAAACGGATGTGATCGGTCAGCACATAGGCCACATGGGTGGACCGGTCAACCTCGTCTTTATAAGGCAGAGGCCATCCAGGAAAGCGTTCATTCAGGGGCTGACTGCAGATGATCTCTTCATCCGTAATGAAGCCGATCCGGTAGGCGGCCCAGTGGGAGGCGACAGCGTGTGTGATGCCCTGGGCGCGCAGGTAATCAATCGCCGGTTGCAGGTCGGGGGTGCTGACAACCTCCCGGGCGAAATCCCCGTCTTGCCAGTGCGCCAATACCTGCCGGGTGGAAAGCACGTGGTAGCCGGCCAACAATACCGCCAACGCCGCCACGACAAAGCGCCCCCCACGGGGAAGCAGTTGGTAGGCGTAGCACAAGACCACGGGAAAAGCCAGGGCTGTCGGCGCAAGATAGCGGTACGAATAGGCGTCCGCGCGTGTACTCATGATAAAGAAGAAGATCCCCAGCCAGGACGCCGCCACGAACACCGCGCCGACGGGAATATCCAAGGGACGCTTGTGCCGCGCCTGGCCGGCCAGCGCCCAGACGGCGCGCAACGTCGCAAGCAGCAAAAGCAACAGGTACAACACGGTAAACCAACCCGTCATGCCGGCCCCCAGCGAGAGCGTTTCCCGCGAATCCGGAAACAGGCAGGGCGCCATTCCCAGCGCGCGCGGCAGGGTGAACGCCAGGGTGGGCTGCCACAGCAGGCCCAGCGCATCCGACAGGCTGCGCGTCCCGGCCACGGCCTGGTGCGCGCCGGGAAAGACCCACCGCGCCAGCAGGTGCGGCAGCAACCCCAGCAGGAAGCCGGCCACCGCCAACACGAGCCCTGTCCGCCAGCGCGGCCCCCACAGGCGCAGCCCCAGCGCGGGAATAAGCGGCAGGACAAATGCCAGCGACAACAGGCTGTTGGTCAGCGCCAGGCCGCACGTGAAAGCCGCCGCCAACACCAGCATCTGCCGCGCGTGCGCGTTTCCCTTCCGGGGAATGGCATAGGTCAGCAACACAGCCAGCCACCACAGGATATGCGCTGAGATATGGTGCGGCATCGAGTATCCATAGTGGGTCATCAGGTAGTAGGCCGACGGAAACAGCGCCAGCAGCACACCCGGCCAGATATCCTTCCATTTTCCCACACGCAAAAGGATCAGCAGCAGCCCCGCGCAGGAAAGCCCGCCCTCCAGCAGCATCAGCACGCGCATTCCCGCGGGCGTGCGGGGCGTCCAGGACACCAGCGGCGCCATCCAGTAGGCCTCCAGCGGAAACATATAGGGCTGAGACATCATCAGGAGCGGAAGATGCCCGCGCAGGATGCGCTTGGCCTGGAGAACCGTGATGGCCTCGTCACTGGTTACCGGGATATGGGCGGCGCTGACGGCATACACATGCCAACGGAGCAGGAGCGCGAGCAGGACCAGCCCTCCGACACCCAGCCACAACAACAGTGTCGTGTACCGCCCCGGCGTCCGCATGCCCTCAGAAGGCATATTTCAAACCCAGCCCATAGGCATAGTGGCCCATGGGGAATGTCGACTCCTCACGCGGCGGCTCTACCATCTGGTCGTCATTCAAATAGTACCTGGCGTCGACATCCACATCCATTTTCCGGTAATAGAGGTTCAACTGCAACCCCTCAAATATTTGCACGTCCAGCCCGATGGCGTAATAGTTGCTGTCAGCGTCTTCCAGCACCATCAGCCGGTTGTTGCCGCTGTAGCGCCACAGGGGATCATGATCAAAATTCGCGTCATACTGCGCGACCCCGTATTCCGCAAACGGCGTAAAACGCGTGCGGTTGGGCAACCGGACCGTAACATAATAGAGAAATCCTTCCAGATCGATCGTTCCGTCGGTGTGCATATCGCCTGGAATCCCCTCTTCCCGCACGTGCGTAATCGTTTCCGCGCGCAATTGGTTCCAGGTGACGCCCACGCCCAGGAAGCGGAAAAACTTGTAATTGACGAACACGCGCGGGGTATGGTCCTGCTCAGCCTCCAATTTGGTGATGCTGCCAAGGAATGAATCTTCCCGATTGTCCCGTTCCGTATCTTCCAGCGTAAACGTAGTTACGCGCGCGCCCAGCGCCAGCCGGTCCTTGATGACATACTTGTAGGTCAGGTAAAAAACATTGACACTCTCCACAGTCGGCTCCAGGCGGATCGCCGACAATGACCCCTCGTCGGTAAGGGACGGCAATACGCCAATCCCGTCTTCCTTGGCCTCCACCGGTTCGACTTCTTCTGCGATCTCCACCTGTTCGACAATCAACGGAGGCGCGGGGAGTTCTTCCTCAACAGCCTGTTTGCTTTCAATGACAATCGTTTGCCGTCGCGGAGGTTCCGCAACCTCTTCCACAAGCGCCGGCTCATCCATTGTCGCCGGTTCAACGGCTTCCACAACGGCGGCCGTTTCTGTTTCGGGAGCATCCTCCTGCGCATAAGACATCAGCGTAAACAGGGCGATACACAGTATAGCCGACAACCACTTCTGGATTATTTCTCTGCTCATATTTCTACTCCGTTGTTAAATAAGGTTGCAAAGGTACCACTATTTTATAAATTTCTCAACAAAAAGGGTTTGTTGAATTATGCGAATTGTATTTATGGGATCAGATGAAATTGCCTGTCCGACCCTCGCGGCGCTGGCCGCCTCGGAGCGGGACGAGGTGGTCGCGGTAATCACCCAGCCGGACCGGCCCAGCGGACGTCGGCGCAAGTTGACCCCGTGCGCGTTGAAGGCCTTTGCGACGGAACGGAAGTTGCCTGTTTACTGCCCGGACAAGATCGGCGAGGAGGGGATGGTCGAGCGTCTGCGGGAGCTGGCCCCGGACATGATCATCGTTGTGGCCTATGGCCAATACATCCCCGGCTCGATCCTTGCCATCCCGCGCCACCATGCTATTAACCTGCACCCCTCGCTGCTGCCGAAATACCGCGGGGCCTCCCCCATCCAGTGGGCTGTCGCCAACGGCGACCGCGAAACCGGCGTCAGCATCCTGTACGTTACCGCCAAAATGGACGCGGGCGATATCATCCTCCAGGAGCGCATACCTATCGGGGACGAAGATACCGCGGTGACCATGGCCCACAAACTGGCCGATCTGGGCGCGCGCATGATCCTTGACGCCGTGGACCTTCACCGGCAGGGAACTGTGCCGGCCACCCCGCAGGACGAAGCACAGGCGGTGACCGTGTACAAACTCAGCAAGGAGGACGGTCGGATCGACTGGTCCATGGATGCCGCCACCATCCGCCACCGCATTCGAGGCTTCCAGCCCTGGCCCCTTTGCTTCTGCGAAGCGCCGAAAGGCGCCGGGCATTTCCTGCGCATCTACAAGGCCCGGCTCGAAGATGGCGCGGGCGAGCCCGGCGAAATCCTGGACGTACATAACGACGGTCCCCTTGTCGCCACAGGCGCCGGCGCGCTGCGCCTGCTGGACGTGCAGCCCGAAGGCAAATCCATCATGACCGGCAAGGCCTACCTCTGCGGCCATCCACTGCCCCCGCATACCTTTTTCGGATAAAACCCAGTTTTCCAATGGTTGGAAAAAGTTTCCAATCATTGGAAAAATCACCCAAAAAGTTTCCAATCATTGGAAAAATCGCCCAAAAAGTTTCCAATCATTGGAAAAATCACCGCGATTACTGGCGAATCAATGAAAAATATCATGGTTACTGCCTGAGCATCATTTCGATATTTTCTTCGCGCGGCCGTCCCAGTTGCACCGCCCGGTTGTAGTACTTGGCCGCCTCTTTTGTTTTCGGTTTATCGCTGGAAAGCAGCACGACCGCCAGGTTGTAGAGCGCATCGGTATGGTTCGGATCGTATTTGATGGCGCGCGAGAAATATCTTTCAGCGTACTTGCTGTCCTGCTTGGTGAAATACACGATCCCGAGGTAATTATTAAAATCTGCGTTTTTGGGTTCGTATTTGATGGCCTGGTGCAGCGACTTTTCAGCCCGGTCCAGGTCGCCCTGCTGCCAATAGATGACCCCCAGAAGCGCCACAGCCTGCGCATTTTCTGGATTATTGCGCATCACACGCCACACGGTGCTGTTCGCCTTTTCCAGGTCCCCATCCGTGTAATAACAGGTTGCCAGCCCCAGGGTCGCCTCCACGTTGTTGTAGCTTTCGTCCATGGCGTCAAGAAACTTCTGCTCCGCCTCGCGGATCCGGCCCTCATTCAGAAGCATGTTGGCTTCGTCGATGAGCAGGACATAGCTAGAGTCCGTACCCGCGGAGGCCTTCGTAGTGTCGGTCCTGGCGGCCACGTTCAAGCGACTGCGTTCCGAGGCCGTCCTCCCGGCGGAACTCGGCAGCACCACCGTTTTCCGTTGTTGCGGGCTTACCATTTCGGCGGCGTTCTCATCCCTGTCTTCGCCATCATCCGAACGTTTTCTCCGAAAAAACGAGAACAGTCCGCCGGACTTCTTTTCAGGCGCTCCCTCTTCCAGGGCGTCGGCCACCTCGCTCTTTTGCTCTTTGGCCTCCTGGCGGGTAGTCGCCAGGTCTTTTTCCACCCGCTTGCTGCTGGCCTCGACGGAGGCCACCTGCTTGGCATTGTACGCCTGGCGGTCTTTGGTTGTATTCAACTCCCGATTCAGATCACTCATTTCGCGATCAATGCCGATCAGCTTTACCTCCGCTTCCGTTTTATCCCGTTTCTGTTCGGCGATGGCCCGTTCCTGCTCGCCCATATCCTTGTTCAGGCGGGTGATCTCTTTCTCGACATGCTCAACCTGTGATTCGGCGTCCACACGCGTGCGATGGGCGGTTTTGCGGTCCGCCGGACTGCCTTCGAGCTGCTTTTGCGCAGAAGCCAGTTCCTCCTTGAGGGAGACCAGGATGCGCTCGATATCTTCACGTTCGCGTTGATACCCGGCAAAATATTTCTTCTGGCGCACCACATTTTTCCCGGAGGTTATCACATCGCGCTTGATGGTTTTGAGCTCATCCAGCAGCTTGGCGCCATACTCTTCGATGCGCTTGATTTCTTTTAGTACCGAGGTCATGTCGCCGCTGAGTCGTTCGATCTGCCCCTGCAGCTCGCTTTCATCCCGGCGGTTCATCCGCAGGTTCCGCTCCAGGCGGGTGATCTTTGCCCGCAACACGTTCAATTCCACGCTGTCACGTGTCGCCTGTACCCGGTCAGCGATATCCTGGGAATACGACGTCCCCTCCTCCGCCGACATGGAAAACACACATCCCATGCCCAGTATGACCACGACCAGCCCTGTTACTTTCAACTGTACTCTTCTCTTTATCATTTTCTTGCCTCCAGTTAACCGCCCATTCTCCACAGAAGAACCAGTTAATCAAATGCTTTTTTTGTTGGAGCCAAAGGAATGATGCGGCATAGTAGGCAGCCGTGAAATCCAATGCAGAAAAATTGAGGCGCAAAACCGCGCAACACAAACAAAGCAAGCGACGCAAATATGTAAGCAAAGCGAAGCTGTTATTGCCGATCCTGGGCGGGCTGTGCCTGTTCCTGGCCCTGCTGTTGCTGGGCCTCTCCTTCCTGATGAAAACCCATGTCATCAGGCATCGGTGGCTGGTTGCCGCCGCTGCCTACGCGAGCATTGGGATCTTGTTGGTGCTCATTAAGTATTTTCTCGACCTGACGATCGGATGGCGGGCGCGTCGGCGACGTGTTGCATATGCCGGAGAATTGCCAAAAGAATGAATGTGCCGTCCCAGAACGCTCGGACTTCCCGGTCGGGCATGGTCCTGATCCTGGTGCTGATTATGCTCGCGCTGATTACAGGACTGGTCATGCAAACCCAGCTCAGCGCCCGGCACATGCTGACCCTGGGGGAAAAACAACGTTGCCGGGCCGAATTGCAACTGGCCGTCCAGAACGCCGCGCGGGCCGGGCTGGCCCTGGTGGCCGACGATGAAAATCCCCAGGCGGACTATCTGGATGAGCCGTGGGCGCAGCCCATCGAATTTGACGACCCCGCCGGCGTCAGTGTCTGGATGAAAATCATCGACCTGAACCGCTATTTTGATCTCAACAACCTCTACATTGAAACCCCGCCCGCGGGATTGCGCCCGGCCACCGAAATCGTTATGGATATCATGACCCTCTGCGGTGATTTCGCCCCGGTCGATCGCGTGCAGGCCGTGAAGGACTGGATCGACCCGGACCAGCAGGGAATCAAGGAATCCACCCTGTATGAACAAAAAACTCCCGCGTATGCCTGTGCGGACCACTGGCTGCAATGCTGGTCCGACCTGCTCTGGATTGACGGGTTTTCGCCGGAATACCTGGACAAACAGGACCTGTACGAGCAGGGCGGAATGTTCAAGGGCGCCCTCCGCAACAACCTGGCGGTTATTCCGGTCCCGCGCGGTATGCCCATCCCGCTGAACGTTAATACGGCCTCAAAAGAGGCGCTGTTGGGTGTTGTCGGACTGGAAAACGAATCGTGGGTACGCCAGGTGTTGGCCCTGCGCGGCTCCCGGCCGATCGCCTCGCTCGATACAATGATGGCCGGATTCAGCGGCAATATCCCGTCCATACGCCCCTGGCTCGGCGTGACCAGCGATTTTTTCTACGTGCAGGTTCGTGCGTTCAAGGAAACACAATCCATGGAACTGTCCGCCATGGCGCAGCGTACACAGGAAGGACATCTCGAAATACTCAGGTGGATATTCTGAAAAACAACAACGAACGAAAGATTCTGATCCGAAGCAAATGAGAAACGACCGTCCAGATGTATGTTATGCGTTCGACCTTACCGGCGACGCGGCGGTGGTCGTCCGCGCGGTCCGTCGTCGCCGCCGGATACACAACGAAGTGGTCTGGGAAGGTCCGCTGGATGATCCCGGAAAGGGCTTCGCACAGGCGGTGGCCGGCGCCCTGTTCGAGGCGCGCGCGGGCCGGGCGCTGACGGTTGCGGCCATGCCCGCCGCCCAGAGTATCATACGCCAACTGACGGCCCCCTTCCCCTCCATCAGCAAGGCGCGCAAAGTACTGCCGGCCCTGCTCGATATCCAGTTGCCCTTTCCCCTGGAAACCTGCGTCTACCAGTTTTGCATGCCCATGCGCGACAATCACCAGGTAAAAGCCCTGGCTGTTGTCGCGCAGGCAGCGGCCCTGCAAAGCCGAATCGACGACTGCGCGTCCGCGGGCGTCGACCCCATGCGCATGGATCACGAGGCCCTGGCGATCTGGTCCCAAAGTATTGCGGAAACCGCGCCGGTTCCCGGCGAAAGACGCGTTGTCCTTTACCTCGCCCGTGATCATCACGTCATGGTCATCGGCCGGGGCGCGTCGTTTGAAAGCGCGCATTCCGGCCAGGCCGGACTGGATAAACTGGCGTCGGACGGAAGCGCCCCTTCAGGAGACGCCAAGAACTCCTTCACCGGACGGGTACAGCGGGTGCTCCGCGCGCATATCCCGGATTTGGAAAATACCGCCGTGGCATGGTTCTGGGCCGGACCCGGCGCCGACCGGCAAGCCCTCTGCAAAGAACTCGAAAACGAGCTGCCCGCCGCCATCACCTACCGCGCACACACGCACGGCGCTACCTTCCTGGCCAACGGACTGGCCGACCGGGCCCTGCACCCCGAACGGGAGCCGACTTGTGATTTGCGGACCGGCGCCATGACCCATCCCCTTTCACAACGGCTCGCGCAGAAGACCGCCCGGCGCATGGCGCTGGGGTATCTGGCGCTGGGCGCGCTCATTATAGCCGTCAATACAGGCTGGCTGCAATTCCTGGGCTCACGGACCCGGCAGGCCGGAAACTATGTCCGGGAACTGGCCCAAAGCGTCGCCCCGAAGGCCAATATCCAATATGGACAGGAACTCCTGGTCGCGCAGCGGGCTTACGAAAAAGACCAGGAAAGCCTGCAACCGTTTCTGCGCGCTTTCGGCGTCTCCGCCTCCCGACAGATCAAGGAGATCCTCGATACGGCCCGCCGCCATGGCATTCAGATCGAGGGCCTGACCCTGCGGGATGACTATGTTTCGCTCCAGGGGGCGTCGGCGCAATGGACGGACTGCGATGCTATCCTGGAAGTCCTGGCACAATGGGGGTTTTCGACCCAGCCCCCCGTCCGCAAGGACGCCGGCCCGGATGAAAAAGTACATTTCTCCATCGAAGGGACGCGTTAAGCGATGAGGGTCCCGCACAAACAAAATATACTGTGGATACTGGCCGGTTGCCTGATGGTCGGCGCGGGCTACTTGTGCCTGTATACCTGGCGGCAAACCGGCGTGTTGACAAGAAAGCTTGATCGTTTGCATGAAACCGCACTCCAGATGCGCGACCTGGCGGCAACCGCACAGGCCGACCGGGCCTGCCTGGAAACCTTCAACGCCCTGCCTGATAAGACGCTGACCTCCGTGCGGGAACTCCTGCTCAGCGCGGTCCCCGGCACCGCCGCCCGGGTGAACGAGCGCGCCCCGGAACCCATGATCGACGGATGGACGCTGCACCGCGTAGATATAACATTCGACACTATCCCCTTGAAAGCCATGTCCCGATTTATTATGGCTGCCGAACAGGAACGCCCGCCCTGGCGGATAAGCGAATGCTCAATCATCGCTTCCGACAAACAGGCCGGGCATGGACGCGTCAGCCTGCTGCTGGAAGGCCTGGAACAAAAAGATGGACCGTAATGTGAATGTGATACGCACAATATGGATGCGCCGCGAGATGCTGCACAATCTCGTCTCGCGCGAATTGAAAAGCCGATACAAGGGATCGGTGCTCGGATTCATGTGGACCATCCTCACGCCGCTTTTCATGGCCATCATTTATGTCTTCTTTCTGCGTCTGCTCGCGCGCGGAGTGCCCATGGAGCATATCATCATCGGCGTCTTCGCCTGGCAGTTCACCGCCTCGTCCGTCAACAGCGGCCTTACCGCCATCACCGGCAATGCCAACCTGGTCAAAAAGGTCTTTTTCCCGAGGATCATTCTCCCGACCGCGTCCACCCTCGCGCAATTGATCACCTACCTGTTTTCCCTGATAGTCCAACTGCTGCTGGTGGCCATCCTTCTCGGGATCAAGGGAGAACACCTGAGTGCCTGGACCCTGGCCCTGCCTGTCCTGGTGGCCTATCACACCCTCTTCAACATGGCCCTGGCCTACCTGCTGGCCGCGGCTAATGTCTTCTTCCGCGATGCCCAGCACCTGGTCGGTGTCCTCCTCACCGCCTGGTTTTTTGCCAGCCCGGCGATGTACGATTTGTCCATTGTCGAAAAAGTCGCCGGGACCCGCCCCTGGCTCCTGGATGTCTATATGCTCAACCCCATGGCCGTCATCATCGGCGGATACCGGGCCCTTATGCTGCCCGACGCCTCGGTGCCCTGGTCGATCTTTACGCTGATCGGATTGCTCATTCCCCTTGCGCTGTTCTTCATCGCCCGGATATCCTTCCGGCGCCTTCAACGGGATTTCGCGGATTTATTATGAAAAGTGCCATTACAGCCCAACATCTCGGTAAATGCTACAAGGTACGCGGCATGGCGCCCCCCACCTTGTTCGGCGCCCTGAAAAACACGTTCTGCCGTAAAAAGACGGAACCATTCTGGGCATTGAAAGAGGTCTCGTTCGACATTCCCAAGGGCAAGACCGTGGGGGTCATCGGTCCCAACGGCTCCGGGAAAAGTTCCCTCCTGGGCCTGGTCACCGGAACCATCTTCCCGACCACCGGATACGTGAAAACCGATGGCCGGATATCCTCGCTGCTGGAACTCGGGGCGGGATTCCATCCCGACCTGACCGGCACCGAAAATGTCTATCTCAACGCGGCCATTTTGGGCATTCCCCGCGAGGACATCCGCAAACGCATGGACCATATCGTCGCCTTTTCCGGATTGCACGATTTCATGAACATGCCGGTCAAACACTACTCGAGCGGCATGTATGTCCGCCTTGGCTTTGCCGTGGCCGTCGAGATGAACCCCGATATCCTGTTGATTGACGAGGTGCTGGCGGTTGGCGACATCGCCTTCCAACTGAAGTGCCTCGACCGCATCCGGGACTTCCAGCGCAAGGGGAAAACCCTCCTGTTTGTCTCGCACGCGCTCCAGACCGTCGAGGAATTCTGCGACGAAACCTTTCTGATTCATCATGGCGATCTCGTGGCGCGCGGCGACCCCGCCGAGGTGATACTCAAGTACATCCGCGCCTATATGGGGGAAGGCGGCTACCTCTATACCCAGGAATTCGGGACCCGGGAGGTCGAGTTTACCCAGGTTCGGTTGCTGGACGACATGAACCGCGAGGCCGGCTCGTTTGAGAGCGGCAAGCCCATGCATGTGGACATCGGGTACAAAACCTCCCAACGCATCGAAAAACCGGTGTTCGGGTTTTCCCTCAAAACCGGCAATGGCTTCTATGTGTTCGGCAGCAATACCCAGATCGAGCACTATGATATTCCCTATATCGAAGGCGAAGGACACATTCGATTGACCATCAACCCGCTTCCCCTCCTGCAGGGTAACTTCTTTTTGTCGCTCTCCGTACACTCCTGGGACCATGCGACGCAATATCATCGAAGGGAGGATTGGTACCCGTTCGGCGTAAAGAATACCGGCGAAACTCTCGGCATTTTTCATATCAACAGCCAATGGAGCCATGGCTGAACACAACCCTATGACGAGCGATATCACAGGGCGGCCCCCCCCCGCCATCGTACTGGTTAAGCTGAGTTCACTCGGTGACCTTTTCCATGCGCTGCCCACCGCCGCCCTGCTCAAAAAACACCTGCAGGCGCGTCTGGACTGGGTCACCCAGCCCGAATACCAGGCGTTGGTGGAATGCTTTCCGATGGTCGACCGCGTATTCACCTACCCGCGACGAAATGTCTTCCGCCAGTATCTTCCGTTCATGCGGGAGCTGCGACACTCACGGTACGACCTGGTGATCGATCTACAGGGCCTGTTCAAAAGCGCCATGATCACCGCCGGCATACGCGGCCATAAAAAAATCGGCCCCTCCTACTATCGCGAGGGCGCCGCGCTCTTCTATGACGAAGTGGCCGGCGCGCGAAACAAGAACCGACACGCCGTTGAAGAAGCCCTCGATATCGTCCGGCATTTGGGCCTGCCCGTCGATGACGTCTCCTTTCCGGTCTCCTTTCCCCGCCGCCCGCTGGAGACGGGGCATCCGCGCATTGCCCTGCTGCCGCGCTCGCGCTGGCCCACCAAAAACTGGCCCATCGAGCATTTCATCACCCTGGCCAACGGACTGCGCGCGCAATGCCCGAACGCCGTTTTTTATATCGTGGGCGGCCCCGGCGACCAGGCCCCTTGTGCGCAGATGGCCCAGGGCGTGGAGGGCGCCATCGACACATCCGGTAAAACCTCACTCGTGGAACTGGGCAGCCTGCTGCAGGAAATGGACCTCCTCATTACGGTGGACTCCGGCCCCATGCACATGGCCGCGGCCTGCGGAACACCGGTCCTGGCCCTGTTCGGGCCGACCGATCCCGTTCGCACCGGCCCCTACGGCAACCGGAACCGTATCATTCAGGCCGACCCGACCCCCTGCCGCCCCTGTCGCAACCGGACCTGCCCCGCCTGCCTGCAGGCCATGCACAACCTCCCCCCCGCCCAGGTGCAGGAACAGGCCCTGGCCATGCTGCAACGTGATTGGAGCCCAGGGTAACGATGCAATTGCAGCCTCATCCTCCTTGATTTTTCCGGAGATGTTTGGTTACCATGTCGCTGTCAATACAGTGTGGCTTGGAGTCATGATATATAACCAGGGAGAAGAGCGATGTATGTGACATTGGTGCATGTATGGGTGAAGAAGGAGCACGTCGATGAATTCATCGAAGCCTGTCGGCTGAATCATGAACAATCGACGCAGGAGCCGGGAAACCGGCGGTTCGACATCCTGCGCTCGGCGGAGGAGCCTGAGTACGTTGTCTTGTACGAGGCCTATGCCGACGAAGCGGCCGCGGCGGCGCACAAGGAAACGCGCCATTACCAGGCGTGGCGGGACACGGTGGCCGGCTGGATGGCTAAGCCGCGGCGCGGCGAGAAATTCAACGGGCTGTATCCGGCTTGAGACACCCTTTACTGGTTCCGATTGAACTCCGTGATGATCCGGCGGTAGGTACCGTCTTTCTTGATATCGTTGAGCGCCTGGCTCCAGACATCGACGGATTCGGCCGGAGTCCGCTTGTTGAAGGCAATGAAGAACTCCGTGCCGTCTTCGATCAGCAGGGGGCCAACCCATTTGAACTGTCCGCGGCGCGCGCCGGTCTGTACCACGGCATACAGCGCCGTGTTTTGTTCATCCATCGTTTGCTGGTAGGCCTCTGTCCAGGGGAGCGTCTTGACAATGGGGGCGATCTGCATCTTTTGGAACATCTCCTGCATAATCAGCGTCGATAATTTGGTGATACGTTCCCCGTCACCCTGAAAATTCGGGGGGACACTCTCGCTGGTAAGGACAACAATGTCACTTTCTTTGAAGGAGGTCGCCGTACCTCCGCATCCACTGAGCAGCAACACACCCAGCAGGCTAATGATTACAATACGCATAACAAGACCCTTTCCTGGTTTTCTTCTGAATGGAGCAACCCACACGACACCACATTCACCATCGGCTTGTTCCAGTCCAGATATTCAGAGACACCGGTCTTTTTAGTATTGTATGAGATGTGTATTTATCCCGCAAGGGAATTTATGATGCTTTTTTCTTCGCAGGATTGCGTTTCCAGCCGCCATGTGCCATGCTACGTTTGATTCGTGTTAATTTAACAGGAGATCAGACATGACACCCAGGAAAATGCAGGTGAACGGAACGTTGCTGGGATTGCCGATCAAAGGGCAGGAAGCGGTACTGGATGGGTTTTGGCGGCATGAGCTGGATTTAAACACGACCCTGCTGGTATATGTACACGGGATGCACAGTAATTTCTACCGATCCAAGCTGAAAAAGGAACTGATGCGCCACTGTGTCGGGCAGGGGTACGATTTGCTCTCGTTCAATACACGGGGCGCGGAGGGCGCGGTCGCCTATGAGCGCTTTACGGATTGCCTGGCGGATATTGAAACCGTCCTGAACTTCGGGGCCTCGAGGGGCTACAAACGGTTTGCGCTGATCGGGCACAGCACGGGCTGCCAGAAGATTACCTACTACCAGGCCATGCGCCAGGATAAGCGGGTGTGCGCCCTTATCGACCTGGCGCCGGGAGATGATTACGCCATCTGGCGCCGGGATATCGGCAAACGGGCCGATTACTGGCTGAAAAAGGCCCATGCGCTGGTCCGGGAGCGTAAGGGAGATACCCTCCTGCCCGCGGAGTGCCTCGGTTTTACCGCAAAGCGTTTTCTCAGCGTCGCCGATCCGACGAAGCTGGAATCAAAGATTTTTAATTACGCCGGACCGTTGACGCACTTCAGCCGGGTCACGGCCCCGACGCTGGTGCTGTTCGGCAGCGAAGAGGAGTATGCCTGTATTCCGGTTGAGAAGATGGGCGACATCCTCAAAAACAAATCCAGCTCCGCGCATTTCACTTTTCATACGATACCGGGCGCGGATCATGGCTTTCATGGTCAGGAAAAACAGACGGCGCGGTACATGTATACCTGGTTGAAGTCCGTGTGCGAAAAAAGGGGATAGCCATGACAAAAAACTGCAGGGACCCGCTCATCAGGAATGTGAACCGTGAAGAAATGCAGCAGATGGTCGACTGGGCCGCCTCCGAGGGGTGGAACCCCGGACTGCATGACGCGGGCTGTTTCTACCAGACCGACCCGGATGGATACTTCATGGCCTACGACGGCGACGAGGTCATCGGCGCCATTTCCGCGGTCGCCTACGATGCGACGTTCGGGTTTATAGGGTTCTATATTGTGCGTCCGGATTATCGCGGGCATCGTGTGGGACTGGCCCTTGGACAAACCGCCATGACCTATCTCGGACCCCGCAACATCGGGGTCGACGGGGTTGAGAATAAAGTGAAGAATTACGAAACGTATGGCTTCAAACTGGCCTATCACAACATTCGTTTCGAGGGAACCGCGCGAAGAACCCCGCACGCCCATGCCTGCATCAAATCGGTGGGCCATGTGCCGTTTGACGCGCTGCGCGCCTATGACGACCGTCACTTTCCCGTGCCGCGACCACGCTTTCTCCGCGCCTGGGTCGCCTTGCCGGATGCGCGGTGCCTGGTCTGGGCCGACCACGACGGCATCCAGGGCTACGGCATGATCCGCGCCTGCCTGCGCGGATATAAAGTGGGCCCCCTCTTCGCAAACCGTCCGGAAATAGCGAAACAACTTTTCATCGCCCTCCAAAACGATGTGCAGGAAGGCGCGCCAGTGTTCCTGGATGCGCCGGAACCGAATGACGCGGCCATGCGACTCGTCGCAGACCATGCCATGCGTCGCGTGTTCGGCACCGCGCGCATGTATAACAAAGCCGCCCCCGATATCCCCCTGCAGAACATTTTCGGCGTCACAACCTTTGAATTGGGATAGGGGGGGAAGAGGTCCGTTGACCAGATTCAGCTCCCGCTCGCGGGGACTACGCCGGACAAGCCCGCCCTCCAGGTTTGCTGTACAAACATGACCCCTGGAGGGCGAGATTCCTATCGAGCCGGCCTGTACCCGTGCCCCGTCTACCTTCAAAGAACCCGCGGCGCCCCCGGGCCCTCCGAATCCCTGTGTCACTTTACATTCCATGAGGTAAGGCTTTCTGAACCTGGAACTCCATCGTCTCTCCGGTTCTCAGCCCCAACGGGGCGGACTCACCGTAGCCTCGGGCAACGTCCCGGTCTTTCAGGCCGTGCCAAAACGTGGCACATGATTCATGACCCGATATACGGGTTTTCACGGATAGACAGCGGCTTTCCCCTTTTTCTAAGCTGTCGTCAACTGGTAATAGAGCGGGCGGGCGCGGAAGAAGCGTGTCCCCCAAGGAGGTAGCCATGATAAAGAGAATATGGGTGATAGGCGCAGCGGTGGCGGGAGGCATGTTATTGGGGGCGGGGCGCGGCCAGGCGTCGTCGCTGTGGCCGCCGCAGAACCTGGCGTGGAGCCGAATCTGGGCGGCGGAGAAGACGGACCCGGTGGACGCCAACGCGGGCGGATACTATTTCAGCCTGCCGCTGCTGGAACTGGGCGGGCCCATGGGACTGGGATTCCACCTTGATTACCGATCGAACCGCGCCAGCGCGATGCCTGTGGGCGACCTGCCGTCATGGGGCAAGTGGGGCTGGTCATTCCGCCGCATGTTGAGCGTGAACAAAATGTCCGGCACGAACTATTACCAATTCGAACTCGCCGACGGTGAGGCGGTGGCGTTCAGACAGAACCCGGACGATTCCTTTTCGCTGGTCGATACGAACACATTCGGGGTCGCGAGTTCGGGATCGCCGAAAGACTACCAGCTCAAGGGGGACACGAACTGGCTGTATCTGCTGAATCCGGGGCCGGGGAAGGTGACCATCTTCCATCGGTTTACGAACAATAACTGGCGCGTGGCAGCCGTCACCGACCGTAACGGGAACCATGTGGGGTATGAATATGATCCGGCCGGCAACGGATGGCGGCCGGTGGGGCTCGAGGATGGCGACGGGCGACGGCTGGACATCGAATACGGGCCGCAGGGCATCACGAACGTGACCGACCACACCGGTCGCTCGGCGCAACTCGTCTACGAGGAGGACGCGCCGGACAACGCCACGAACGACTGTCTGCGATTTGTCATGGATGCCGTTGGTCGAACTAACCGTTTCGACTACACATGGACGATGGACCAGTATGGCGGGCGGGACATCGACCTGATTGCGGCGCATACGCGGCCGGTCGGCAACACGCCCTGGCAAAACGCCTGGACCGCGCTGATGTTCTACGCCGAGGATCCCTACGAAATGGCCGCCGTGGCCTTCCAGGAGGACGCCTATTCCAACCGGGTGGATTATCTCTACGACACGAATACGCACGAACTGGCGGTGACGTGGCCGGACAGCACGACCAATCGCTACGCCAGCGCCGCCCGCCATCTTCCCCCGTCCGATGTCACGGATTCCGCCGGCGGGCAGACGGTTTTCGTGCGCAACGACAATCTGCAGGCGGAATCGGTAACGGACCGCTCGGGCGGCGTGACCTCGTTCGGGTTCGACCCGGAGACGCGGCTCACGACGGCGATCACGAATCCGTCAGGCGACGCGATGACATTCGAATATGGCGTCACGACGCAGACGGTAGTGAATCCCATCACGCTGGAGGCGGTGGAGTTCGTGTTCCGGGACCTGGCGGCGCGGCGCTATCCGGACGGGACATCGGAGATGTTTGAACGCGACGGTCGCGGCAACGTGACGGGGCGCGTGGATCGAGCGGGCGGGCTCTGGACTTTCGAATATGACGCGCGGGGCAATCTGTTGCGGCGGGTCAGTCCGGCGGGCGGGATATCCCGATGGACCTACACGACCAACGCCTTGCCGGAAAGCGCTACCACGGTCGGCGGCGGCACTAACCTGTTCACGTATGACCATCTCGGACGGCTGGCCTCGATCACCTATCCCGACGGCACATGGCAGGCCTATGACTACGACCCGGCCGGCCGCCTGCTGTCCGTCAGCAACGACGCGGACGACGCCTGGACCTATGAATACGATGCCAACGGCAACCTGACGCGGGCGGTTGGGCCGACCGGGGCGGAGAAGGTCTATACGTATGATCTGATGGACCGCATCGCGACGAATGCGCCGTCGTTTGCCGAGGCGACGAGATTCGAATACGACCCCATGGGATGGATCGCTCGATCCGCAACGGGCGGAATCACGAACGAATTCCATCGCGACGCCCTCGGTAGCGTCACGAATGAACAGCGCGGACGGGTGCGGCGCATGGCCACCTACGATGCGAGCGGCCGACCCGCGACGGTTGCGCGCGCCGGTTACGGCAGCGTCGAGATTCAGCGCAACGCGCAGGGACTGGTGACGGGCCGGGTGGACTCGACGGGGTTCGCGGTCCAGGCATGGCGCGACCCGAACGGCGTGGTGACGCAAACCGTCGATTCGCTGGCGCGCACCACGGCGTGGTCGTATGCCGACGGCCGGCTGGTGTCCGTGGAGCTGCCGGGCGCCGGGGCGGATGCGCGCGCCTACGACAATGGTCGGCTTTCGGCCTATACCGACCGGGGCGGCCGCACATGGCGCTATGGCTATACGCCGGAAGGCCTCCTGGCCGCCGTGACGAATCCGGCGGGCGGCGCGCGGCGCTATTCGTACGATCTGTTGGGCCGACTGGAAATCCTCACCCTGGAGGACGGCGCATCGTGGGCCTACGGCTACGATGCGCGCGGCGGCCTCGCGGAGATCACCACCCCGGGCACGTCCACCTGGTGCATTGCCCGCAACGCCCTCGGCCAGCCCCTGGCGGTCACCAATCCGGCGGGCGGCGTGGCCACCCGCACTTACACGGCGGACGGCCTGCCGGAAACCTTCGCCACCTCGGACGCCGGGGTGTTCAGCAACACCTACGACAGCCTGCGGCGCCTGGTGGAACGGGTCCGGCCCGACGGCGCGACCACCGCATACACCTACGAACCCGTCAACGGCTGGCTGGCCGCCGTCACCACCCCCGAAGGAGCCGTCTGGACGCGCGCCTACGACGCATCCGGGCGGACCGCGGCTCTGGTGGATCCTGACGGCGTCACCAATTCGGTGGAATACGATGCGCGCGGACGCGTCACCGCCGCCGTGGCGCGCGCCGAGGCCCGCGTGGCGTTCTCCTACGACGCCGCCGGACGGCTCATCCAAACCGCCGGGCCCGACGGAACCGGACGCCAAATCACCTATGACGATCTGAACCGGCCGGTGGTGGTGTCGCTCGGCGGCATCACCAACCGCTTCGAGTATGACGCCGCCGGACGCCTGTCCGCCCTGTCCAACTCCCTCCTGGGCACGGAACGCTGCTGGCGTGACGCGCGCGGCGCGGTGACCTCGCGGGTGGATGCGGCCGGAAACGCCACCCGCTATGAACGCGACGCGGTGGGCCGCGCCGTGGAAATCGAACCGCCGGCCGGCCCGTTGATCCAGTTGGACTATGATGCCGACGGCGCCCTGGTGCGCGTCGAGCTGCCCGGGGGCATCGTCGAAACCTATGACGTGGATGAACTGGGCGGCCTGGCCGGCTGGACCGACGCCAACGGCGGAACGTGGACGGTCGAACGCTCCCCCATGGGCCGCCTGGAGGCCACGGTGGATCCCCTGCACCGCACGAACCGCTTCATCTACAACACCAACGGCTGGCTGGCGGGCATCGAATTCTCCGACGGCGCCTCCCGCGCCTATCAATACAACCTCGACGGCGCGGTGACGGCGGAGGTCTATGCCGCCGCCGCCGGCGGCGGGGCGGAGGAAACCCTGACCTGGGTCTACGACGAGTTGGGGACCCTCGTGGCGGCGGACGGCCTGGCACTGGCGCATGACGCGATGGGCCGGGTGGTGGAAACCGTCTGCCACGGCGTGACCAACGGCACGGCCTATGACGCGGCCGGTCGCCTCGCGGAACTGGACTACGGCGGCATCATGACCGTCACCTACCAGGTCGAGCCCGCCACAGCGCGCATCACCAACCAGTTCGATTCGCTGACGGGCACGCAGATCACCTACGAGTACGACGGGCAAGGGCGGCTGACGGGCATTCGGCGGTCCAACGGCCAGAACGCGGCGTTTACCCGCGGGGCCGACGGCTCCGTCACCCGCATCGCGGACGGCACGGTGCTGGACCTGGAATACGCGTATGACGCCAACGGCCGCATCACCTCCGTCGGCGGCACATGGCCCCTGGAGGCCGGGCCGAATCTCGCGGCGGAAACCAACGCGTGGACCTACGACGCCGCGGGACAGATATCCAGCGCGGGCTATGCCTACAACGACCGCGGCCAGGCCACCGCCACCCCCGGACGCACCATCGCGTGGCTCGACGACCGGCCCGCCGCCATGGACGGCATGACCCTGAGCTACTCCGGCCTGGATCACCTGCTGGAACTGGAGGGCAGCGCCACGCCGACCAAGCTGTACTACAACCTCGGATTGGGCGACGTGCCCGTGCGCGAAAACAACCGCCTCTATGTCTGGAGCCCCGCGGGCCGATTGCTCTACTTCGTGGACCTTAACAACGGCAATGCCGTGTACTTCTATCACCCCGACGCCAACGGCTCGATGCTGGCCATCAGCGACGGAAGCGGGACGGTCGTCCAGGCCTACGCCTATGATCCGTTCGGGCAAATCGTCGCCGAATCCGGCGGCCTCAACCAGCCCTTCACCTCCGGCGGTGAACACGGATTCCTGCGCATGGATGCCTTTGTCGGTACCGCTCCGCTCGGGAAACGTGACGACGACGGCAAGGACGACCTTTTCGTCAAGGGCAAGCATGCGCGCGACGGCGGCACCGGCGATGCGCTCTGGACCGACGAGGCCGAAATCGACCGTTTCATCGCCAATTACGATGCCCTGATTGCCGGCGAGGAAGCCAAAATCAAGGCGTTGGACGAGAAGATGAAGAACATCAGCAACCGGATCAGCGATGCCCGCACCTACGGCAATAATCCCTTCTACTGGACCGCCGGCTTGATTCTGGCCGTCGTGGATGATGAAAATTACTGGCCGGACAATGCCTGGCACAACTACGACGAGGCCCGCCGCCAGCGGGCATTTGTCATGAACCGGGTGCGCGAATTCGAGCGCGAAAAACGCAAATGGCAGGCCCGCAAGGACGCCCTGCACCCCAAGCAAACTCCGATCGTCACCGCCAAAACCAGGGAAATCGACCGGAAGATCGGATCCCGCCAGGACCTGATCGGACGGGCCCGCACCGAACTGCGCGCCCGCGACAAGGAAATCCAGGAGGAAGAGGACAAGCTGCGCCAGCTCAAGCTGCTGAATAAGTATTCCATTCCCTACGTGACGGACGGCATGGACAAGAAACTCGAGGATGCCCGGGTTGAACGGATTATGAATCTGCAAAGCATCCGCAACGACTACCGCCGGCAGATCGACCGGCTCGAAGGCGAAATCGAAGAGCTGGAGGAGGAGAAACTGATGGAGCAGGCCGAAACCGCCATCGCCGAAGCGCAGCTCATGGATGATTTCCTGAAGGCCGCCGCCCCGGTGATTGCCGAAAAGGTGAAGAACGAGGGCGGTTCGCACCGCCGGGGGTGGGTGAAGGGCCTGAAGATCCGGGACGAACTGCGGGCTCTGATACCGGAGGAATACCAGGCCGTCTACGACGAACTGGACGAAATCCAGCAGGCGACGACGAAGCGGGTCGAGGCCGAGAAGCCGGCCGCCCCGGCCCTGCCGCTCCTGAACGAGAACGAGTTGCCAGACCCCGTGGCGGTGCCTCCGCCCAAGACCGAGGGCAACTCGGCCACCATCGAAGACACCTTCGTCGATGTTCCCGCCTTCAGTCCCGCCGGCTTCGACGAAAAGGCCGCGGCCGCGCTGAACCAGATTATGCCCGATCCCGAGGCTATGTTGGAGGCCGCCCGGAACACGCCCGTCAATGCCGGCGAACTGTGGATGGAAAGCCAGCTTCGTAAGGCGGAATTCGGGTACGACCCCTGGGAAATCGATCCCAACGTATTGAAGCATTCCATGGAAAACACCCCGGTGAATGCCGGGGAAATCTGGATGGACCAACTCATGAATAAATCCAAGTAAGGAGCGAAACGGCCATGAATATGAAGATGAAAATAAATCTACTGATGGCGGCCCTGAGCTTGAGCCTCGTCGATACGTCGGCCTTCGCCGTGGAAACCGTCACCTATACCTACGACGCCGTCGGACGCCTGACCAACGCCGCCTACAGCGGCGGCGCCAGCATCGCCTACGCCTACGATGCCAACGGCAACCTGCTGCAACGCGAGGTGACCACAGGCGGGGCAACCACCTACACGCTGATCTACCGCGCCGGGACCGGTGGCCGCATCGTCGGCGTCGCCACACAGCAGGTCGCCGAGGGTCAGAGCGGCGCCCAGGTGGAAGCTGTGGGCGAGAACGCCAGCGCCGTCTTTCACGGCTGGAGCGATGGGATGGCCGCCAATCCGCGGACGGACGCCGAGGTCATGGCCGACCTGACGGTGATCGCGTCTTTCCTGAGCCAGGGTGGCGCCGATCTCGACTGGTACGCCGCCCATGGCATCGCGCCGGACCCCGGCGAGGACTGGAGCGATGTGGATGCGCGTGTTGTGGCCGACAAGGGCACCACGCTGCGGCACGAAAATATCGCCGACACCGATCCCGACGACACAAATGATCTATTCCGGGTGCTGGCGGTGGATTACGGCCCGCCGGCCGTGGTACAGTTCCAGCCCGGCTCGACCGGGCGCGTATATTCGTTCCAATTCACGGACCAACTGAATCTGCCCACATGCTGGAGCAATGTGCCCGGCGTGCCCCCCCGCCCGGGCAGCGGCGGAGTGGATGAAATGCAGGATGCCAGTGGTGACCCCGAGCGCCAGATATTTTACCGTATCCAGGTCGAAGTACCGTAGCCGGCTTCTATCATTCAGCGTCCAGGGCGATGCTGTAGACAACCCAGCGGATGAGGAAGCGGTACCAACGGACGGCCCGGGGGGCGGCGGCGGTTTCGGCCCAGGCGGGACCGGCCATTTTCCTGAGCTGGGGCATCAGGGTCATGGCCTGCGCAACGGCCTCGCTGTAGCGCATGGATTTGCGCTTTTGAAGGCGCTGAATCCATTTGCGGACACAGGGTCCGAGCAGGAAAAACCACCCCCCGAGGACGAGGAGGGTCCGGGCGAGGATATAGAAGGCGCGCGAATGCAAGGGGGTGTCGGCGTACAGCCATCCGTACACCCCCAGGATCATGAACAGGATCAGCAGGGCGGGCAGCAGGCGGCGTAACGGCCAGCGGCGGCGGGTCTTCGGAGGCAGGTCCGGGGCGGCGTTTACGGGGATGGCAGGGCTGATGGGGTGATGTGAACGGAGGAGTTCATCCACCTTTAACGGAATGCTGCCGGCCAACCAGCCGGTGATGACGCCGCCGATGCCATAGTAAACAATGAAAATCCCGATGAGCCAGGCGCTGGCATGATCCAGACCGATATCCAAGCCCCACTGGTCGCTGAGTTTGGCCCCGATCAGGTCGATGGCTTCCCAGACAGATTTTCCGTACACCAGGGTCATGGTGATAAATTTCTGACTGACGCCTTCGATAAGGCCGAGGAGGCCCAGGAGCATGGCGGGCCAGCGTATGCCAGGCAGATAACGGAAGAGAACGGCGGCCATGCAGCCCTGGAATATAACAGCGATGTAAGCGGGGATTGGGGTGTGCGGGCTGACCCCGGCCTTGATGATCAGGACCACGGCCATGGCGTGGAGGATCGCCCGTGGTCGCTTGCGGCCAACATGCGCAATCAGCGTAATCAGAATAATGGCGGTCGAGCCCACCACTATGCCGGTGAAGGGAATTCTCAATGAATGGATCACGCCGCCAAGCCCCGCTTCGGTGAGCCCCCATAACGCGGTCAGGCGTTGGAGCATGCGCTCAGCCGAGTACGGAATCTCCGTTTGTCGTGAGGTTATTTTTCCCATGAGATGAGCGCCCATGTCATTGGATGTGTATGTATGCGCGCGCCGGGGTCGTCTTCCGGCAGGCGAAGGTAAAAGGCTTCCAGCCGCCGGCTTTCGTCATCGGCAAGCGGCCCCAGCGACCATTCAACACGTTTGCGCAGAGAGGCGAAGGACGGGTAGGTGGAGGTCTTTTCCGGGGTGGTGATATAGGCGAGCGCGGGTTGTCGATGCATCTGGTAGTAGAGGATGTTGACCAGGAGAAGGTAGTCGGGACGGGGCGGGATGTCGCGTTGCACGGCCGCGATGATATCCGGGCTCAGGTGGTGTGCCCCGACGCGATAGGAGATATAGACGCGTCGCCGGGCCAGCGCATCGAGCTTGCGCAGGGCAACGGCCATATCATCCACATCGAGACAGCGCGACGCGGTCACAATGTCCGCCTGGGGCAGGTCGTCCCAGGCGTCTTCCCATGCGCGCAGAAAAAGCCGGTAGTTTTCCACCCCGGCCCGCCGGGCGTTCGCGTGGGCGGTTTGCAGCATGACCGACGAAAAATCGAGTCCGTATGCATATTCCATGTGTCCGGCCAGGGCGGTCAGCAGATGGCCCGGCCCGCAACAGACATCAAAAACGCTACGGCAGTCGTTTGTGTTGATGGCCGCGAGCAGGTCGCGGGTGTAGGCATGCGCGGTGGGTTCTTTGGCGTTCATCTGCTCGGCGCGGGTGTCCCATTCCTCCGGGGTCTTGTGCTGCTGTGCGCAGCGCGCCCGCATCCGGCAAAAGATGGCATTGTAATCAATCGATTCCATAGTGTTTCACCAATTGAAGCGGCATCCGGCCCAGAGGCGGCGGCCCGGCATCGGCCCGTCGCCGATGTCATAGTTTTCGTCCAGGAGATTCTCGGCGCGCGCGACCAGCGTCACATGCGAACCGAGTTGCTGTTCGATGCCGATGTCCCAGAGGAAGTAATCCGGCAAATGCCGGGTATATTCGGTTTTTGTGGCGCGGTTGAAGAGGTATTCCTGCGCGCCCCGGGCGTAGGCGAGTTGCGTGAAGAGGGTGGATCCGGGCACGATGGTCCAGCGCGCCGCGCCAGTCACGCGGTGTCGGGGCAGGTGCGGAAGCTGCCGGTCCATGTCCTCGTCACGCGCGTCCAGCCAGGTGTAATTCAGGCTGAGCCGCAGGTCGTCCAGCGGGTCGGCTTCGCCGCCGATTTCCAGTCCGCGCGTCATGGCCCTACCAATGTTTTCATAGCGGGATTCGCCGTCGGCAGTATTGACGGAAAGAATCAAGTCCCGGATGTCATTATGAAAGGCGGCGGCTTGAAGGCGGCCGGGCAGGGGGCCGGGCAGGGTGATATGCGTGCCAAGGTCCAGGCTGTCGGTATACTCCGGGTCCAGTTCCGGATTGCCGCCCGCGTGACTGCTGTAGAGCTCCTTCATATGCGGAAAGCGCGTCTTGCGTCCGAAACTTCCATAGACCTCGAACTCCGGTGTGAACAGGTAATGGGCGCCACATTGCGGGTTGAGGGCGTCAATATCCTCGCCGGCGGCCACGTCCGTTGAGCGCAGGGGGCGATACAGGTCGTAGCTGACGCCCAGCAGGCAGAGCAAATCATCAATGCGCCATTCGTTTTCCAACGCAAAATCCCAGGTGGCGGTTTCGTATACGGCGTCATCGGACCATCCGGGCGTCGCAATCCCTCCCGCGCCATTGCGTGTATTCAATTCCCGTTGACGGTTTTGTTCGAATTGGTATCGAGCCAGCGAGCGCAACGTGCCGATTTCAGAGAATTGCCAGTCGGCGCGTGCCATGCACCCCACGCTGTAATCATCGTACACACTTTCATCAAACCAGCTTTTCCCGCCCAGCGCGGCGGTCTTGACGGTGTTATCCTGGAGGGTGTCGTCATGCTCGAAATAATAGGCCTGCCCGGAAAGGGTCCACGGGCCCCACTCCTTTTCGGAGGTCAAACTCAGATGCCATTGTTTCCATTCCGGATAACGCCAGTAGCGGTTGTATTCGATGGGGACCCCCATGCGGTTGTCGTGCTGGACAAAGCTCAGGTAGGTCCGGCTTTCTTCTGTATCGTACCCCAGTTTTGCGGTAAGGGAACGTTTGAGGTAATCGCTGTTTTCGCGTTGCCCGCCGTCTTCGTGATAGGGGGAATCCCTGCCGGTTTCGGTGTTGTCCGGATCAAAGTCGCCGGAGCAGGGATAGCCGTCGCTGGTCTGGTAGGCATAGGACATAAAACAGTTAAGATTATTGAGCTGTCCGCCGCCCAGCAGGGCGGCGTGAAGGGTGTTGTCGCCCGAGAACAGCGCCGTACCCGAAGCGGAAGGAATTTCACTGCCCTTGCGCGTAATGATATTGACCACGCCGCCCATGCTGTTCGCGCCGTACAGCACGGAGGGCAATCCCCTGATCACCTTGATTTTCGCGACACTGTCCACGGGCAACTGCGACAGGTCAATGATGCGAAAAAAGGTTTCATTAGCAGGTATCCCGTCGATGAGCACCTTGACCTGGCTTCCGGAAAACCCGCGGATATTGATCTGGCGGGTATTTTTGCCCGGACTTTGGATAGTAACACCGGGCACAAAGAACACGGCCTGGTCCACGGTCTGGGCGCCCATGGCGCGAATCTCTTCTTCCGTGACGATGGACTGTGTTGTCACCGGCGCCTGGGCGGGTTGGGCCTCCGTGACGACAATTTCGCCCAGTTCAAATACTTGCGCCCGGACAGGCTGTGCCGCGAGAAGGCCCAGAAACATCACCCCCGCGCAAAGATAAGGGCGTCCACGGAAAATAAAAAAAAGCTTCGTCAAGGTATGATCTCCTCCTGGAATGTGGTGAATTGTTTTTCGGCAAAGCCCTTAATGCGCTTTTGGAGGCGGTCATAGTGTTTTAAAAAACGGCGTCCGTAGGGCGTCAATTCCGCCCCGCCCCGCTGGTGTCCGCCGCGCGTGCGTAAAATAACCTTGTTGGGAAGGTTGGCTTCAAGGCGATTGAGAATCTTCAGCGCCTTGACATAGGAGAGGCCCACCCGTTCCGCGGCGCTGTGAATCGAATGGCAGGCGTCAATCTCCCGCAGCAGCCAGAGCAGTCCGATGCCCATGAACTCCTCTTCCTGGTCGTTGGTCAGTGTAATTTTCAATTTCACGTTCATACGCGCCGATATATATGCTTGTTTATATCGGCAGTCAATATATTCCGCGCGAAATGTGATAGACTGGATAAACAGGCAACCGGCAACGGGGCAGACATGAAGGTATTGATGACCGGGATGATGGGGGTGATTCATTCCTGATTTCAGGTTGATTAATTTTTTTATATTTCAAAACTGTCTGAGCGAGATTTACATATTGTATGTCCCTTATATTTTTGACCGAGCAAATTTCTCCGTGGCCAAGACGTTTTCCACGCATTCCCCCCAGAGCGCATGATTAAGACTGCGCCGGGTTCCATCCTCGGCCATTCCGCCATTGTATACGGACGACTCAAAAGGTTTTGATGACTCGCCATGCCCTAAAAGGTCTGGCGCGATAATGTGATATTCACTTTGAAGCCTTGATCGGAACTGTGTTCGTTGCTCATGGGACGAAGGTAGCGCATTCAAGGGCGGTGAGTCAAGACGCAGAGTACGCATCGCGCCATTCATAAGCCTGGATCCAGCACGCTTTTAAAGTGGTGGAACTTCATCAAGATAAGCCATATCTCAATCACTATTGTCCGCACATGGTCATATTTTTGAATCAACTGGCCAAATTATCCCCCAAAACAGCTCCTAAGTCCCATTTTCAGCCCTTTTTCGAACAAGGTTAACACGTGTTTATGCAACAAAACAGCTTGGTCCAACCAGATGGTTGTGACCATATGGATATCTTAAACCTCGCCTCCCACGCCTTTGAACTTCTCAACAAAAGCCGCGATTTTTTGAAAAACACTTTGTTTTTTGGGGAGATATTGTGGATTTAACGGGCTCATCTTAGGCAGGACGGCATTGAGCTCCGTGCCGTTGTCACTGGCAAACTCCCGTTTTAACGAGGTGGCGATATAACGCTTTGCAGCATCTTCATTCAACCCTTCTGAGCCAATCAATTCTTCTGCTTCTCGTTTCTGTTCCGCTTGTGCAAAGGTAAAAAAGGCATCAATCACACTGGCCTTATCGCCGACCTGATCAAGGTCGGTTTGATTTATAAAATCAACCACCAGGCTTTCTTTTGCACGGTTGCCAAGGCTGGCTCGGATCACCCGACGTACTTCGGCAACCAAGTCTGATTTACTTTTTGTTTTCTTATTGTGCTCGAAAATCAGCTCCAGAATGTAATCCAGGTTGATTTCCTGCGATTTTAGCAGGTCTACCTCAAAAACTACATCATCCCAGTCAATGTTGGCCGAACCTTTTTGATCAGCGGCCTTTTGCTGGCGCAACCAATCGCGAATATCGTTGTAAGTAGAGCGATAATCCTGAATTTTGCGTTCAGCGGGCATCGTAATGGCTTGAAGCGTTTCCAGAGCTTCATCGTTTAAATAATGCTGGTCTTTAAAGGCCTCAATCGCTTCAGGGTCGTTCATATCGACGCTTTGCAATGCTTTCAGACTGGCAAATTCATCGTAGTTTTGCAGGACGTTTTCCACGCGAAGATATTCGCCAAACAGTTTTGCAAAGTCTTTTTTGTCTGACTCCGTTTCTATCTTTTCGGGATCCGGGAAGCGCTGTTGCAACTCCGTTGCCACCTCCAAAAAGCCGCGTCGAGCTTCACCGGTTATCACATCGGTAAAGCCTTCCATGTACTCCTTGTAGCTTTTTTCCAATACCACGTTTTTGGTGTTTTTATCGCCAAAGAGGGTAATGGCATCGACCGTGGCCTGCTCCAGATTGCGGAAGGTGACAATATTGCCGAAGGTCTTGGCGGCATCAAAAATACGGTTGGTGCGCGAATAGGATTGTATCAGACCGTGATAACGCAGATTTTTATCGACGAACAGGGTATTCAGCGTCGGAGCATCAAAGCCGGTCAGAAACATGCCCACCACAATCAGCAGGTCAATTTCCTGGCTTTTAACACGCTTGGCAAGGTCACGGTAATAGTTTTGGAAGCCCTGGCTGTCGACGCCGAAATTCGTTTTAAACAGCACGTTATAGTCGCCGATGGCCGCGCTTAAAAACTCCTTGGCACTGCTGTTCATGGCGGATACTTCAAAGCTTTCATCCTGAATGTCGCCAATCGCATCCTGCTCTTCATTCGCCGCAAACGAGAAGATGGTGGCCACTTTCAGCGGCTCATCACAGTCTTTCTGCAATTGATTGAACGACTCGTAATAACACTTGGCGGCATCCACACTACTGACCGCAAACATGGCATTAAATCCTTTGGTTCCGGCTTGGAAACGATGTGTTTTTTGCCGGAAGTTATTTAGGATGTACTCTGATACTTCCCGGATACGATTGGGGTGCAGCAAGGCCTGTTTGTTTTCCGCCGCTGTCAGCATTTCCTCATCCTGCTCGCATTCAATCGCCTTGAACTGCGGACGCACATCGTTGTAGTCCACCTTGAACTTCAGCACCTTTTCATCGCGAATGGCGTCGGTAATGACATACGCATGCAGCTCACGGCCAAAGACGCTGGCGGTGGTTTCGGCACCCCACGCGTTTTGCGGAAAGATCGGCGTACCGGTAAAGCCAAACTGGTAGAATCGTTTAAACTTTTTCTTCAGGTTTTTCTGTGCCTCGCCAAACTGGCTGCGGTGGCATTCATCAAAAATAAACACCACCTGCTGGTTGTAGACCGGCAGATCATTTTCGCTTTTCATGAGGTTGTTGAGCTTCTGGATGGTGGTAACGATGATCTTATTGTCGTCCTTGTCCAGATTGCGCTTCAGACCGGCGGTACTGTCGGAACCGTTGACACTGTCCGGTGAAAAGCGCTGATACTCCTTCATGGTCTGGTAATCCAGGTCTTTACGATCGACCACAAAAAACACCTTATCGATAAACTCCAGCTCGGTGGCCAGACGTGCCGCCTTGAAGCTGGTCAGGGTTTTCCCGGAGCCGGTGGTATGCCAGATGTAGCCGCCGCTTTCCGGCTTGCTCCAGCTTTTTGCTGCATGGGAGCTTTTTACCTTCCATAACATGCGCTCAGTAGCCGCAATCTGATAGGGGCGCATCACCAGCAGGGTATCGCTGATATCAAATACCGAATAATGCAACAGCACATTGAGCAGCGTGTTTTTCTGGAAAAAGGTGGCGGTAAAGTCCTTCAGGTCTTTAATCAGCTCGTTGTCGGCTTTCGCCCAGTTCATGGTGAAATCAAAACTGTTTTTGTTGCGCTGGGTGGTATTGGCAAAATAGCGGCTGTCCGTACCGTTTGAGATCACAAATATCTGAAGATATTTATACAGGGAATGTTCGCTGTTAAAACTCTCTTTACTGTAGCGATGCACCTGATTAAAGGCTTCACGAATCGCCACGCCGCGCTTTTTCAGCTCAATCTGCACCATGGGCAAACCATTGACCAATATCGTTACATCGTAGCGATTGGCGTGCGTCCCCGTCTGCTCAAACTGCTTGATCACCTGACATTTATTACGGGCAATATTTTTCTTGTCCACGAGGTAGATGTTCTGAATATGCCCGTCATCAAAAACAAAATCATGGATATAGTCATCATGAATCTTGCGGGTTTTATCGACGATGGTATCGCTGGGTTTATCCAGATACGTTTCCACAAAACGTAACCACTCACCATCCGCAAACTCTACCTTATTCAGTTCCTGCAACTGCTCGCGCACGTTTGCCAGCATTTTCTCGGGCGTGTTCAAGTCGGGCAGATACGCATAGCCTTGATTTTTCAGATCCGCGATAAACTCGCTCTCCAGTGCATATTCGCTCTGGTAGCTTTCCCGGACCTGCCATTCCCGCGCGTATTTATCCAGAACAATGAAGTTTTTCGATTCAACTATGGGTTTGGTGTAATCAATCATGGTTGCCACCGCTCCTTGAGACGGTAAGTTTTTTTATGACTTTGTCGAAATCGGATTCGATTCGATGAGTCTTGTTGAACTTTTCGTATTCAGCAAAGGCTTTCTCTTCAGCCTTTTGGCGTGAAACTGTGCCGTATCCTTCGAGAATTCGATACTCATTAAATTCCAGAAAACGGTTTACGCTTTCCGCAAAGCTTTCCATAGTGAAGGTCGTTCGATTCTCAATAATCCGCTCGATATAGTCGAAGAAAGCCGTCACGGCCCTTTCCAGTTTTTTGATTTCATCTTCCTGTAGATAGTTCTTTCCAATGGTACTGTCGGATTTAAGCACCCGGCCATCCGGCGCGTTTTTGTAGGTCATCATTCCCATCAACGGTTTTTCGGCATCGGCATTCAGATATATGATTTCGGCTGCTGTGTGGCCGGTAATTGCATAATGAAACTTATCCTGGACATGAGCATAAAAATCCCGGGTCGTTTCCGACCGAGGATCGTAATCGATGCTGCACTCGGCAAAAATATCCGTGATTTGCTGATAAATGCGACGCTCAGAAGCACGAATCGAGCGCACGCGCTCCAACAGTTCGCGAAAATAATCCTTACCAAAGTAACGACCGTTTTTCAGCCTATCATCATCTATAGCAAAACCCTTAGTGATATATTCCTTCAGTAATTGCGTCGCCCAGATTCGAAACTGGGTAGCTTTTGAAGAATTGACCCGGTAACCAACCGAGATGATGGCATCCAAATTGTATAACTCCAGCTTTCGCTTTATCTGACGTGAGCCTTCCTGTTGAACTGTTTCCAAAATGGAAACAGTTGCTTCCCGGACCAATTCGCCACTTTCGTAGATATTATCCAGGTGTTTTGATATGGCTGGCACTCCAACGCCAAAAAGCTCAGCAATGCGTTTTTGCGGAAGCCAAATGGTCTCTTCGTAAAGAACGCACTCCACCTTCACCTGACCATCCGACGCGGTGTAGAGCAGGAAGTCGGTCAACTCACCACGAATCGTAAGTTTATTTTTTTCGTTGCTCTCAGTCATCTTGCACCTCCTCTTGCCAAAATCTGTAATTAGTTACCAAATGATTTAGTAACAGTGCTACCGTATTCTTCTCTGGCCCGCTCGGTTCAGCAACGACTTCGTTTGACAAGGTGCTATGGCTGGTAAATTGAATAATGCGGTTAAAATAGAGTTGCTTATCCTCAGGTAAGAGTTCGGACCATCTCGGGTGACCCAGAAAACCGGCTGTTTTCTCATATAGATTGCGCAACAGCGTAAAGTGATATTTTTGCACCCGGTTCTCGGTAATAGCATGTTCGAGCGTTTGTTTTAAATGTAGATGATAGGAAAAGCTCTTGTTGGAATCGCCATATTTTACATTTAGCCCAAACGAGCCGTCTTCAAAGTGTTCCAGTAGATAGCAGCCTTCCCTTTTGCCGCTTTTATTAAGGCCAAGCTCATTATGAAGGACGTTATAAAAGAGAGGGCTGTGTGTGGTAATGATAAACTTAAGCCCATTGGCAACATCGCTAGAGTTAATCAGTCCTGCCAAATTGACCGCCAGCTCGATCAGATGATTATCATCTAACGAACTCACGGGATCATCAATAAAGATATATTCAAGCTGATCAAATTTATTTGTTTCACGCTCACTGGGTTCCGCGACATTGCGCTCCGCAACAACCTGTTCAATTAGGCTGTAGAAAATGCTCCAGATGAAGTTGCTCTCTTCGCCTTTGGAGATTTTTATATTTTCGGTTCGTTCATCATTGCCACGCTCGAACGAGAAGGTAACTTCAGAAAAATCCGCATTAAACTTCGGCGTTAATTTATTGCTGGTGTAACGCTGAAAATGAGCGATTGCATTTTGATCCTGCCCTTGATCTTGCAAAACCCATTGTGTGTAAGTGTTTGGCTGGATTTTTAATTTCCGTTCTGTATTGCCCAGCAGGTCGTTATCCCAATAAAACAGGTCTTCGGTGAAGGCGTTGTAATAGAGAACCTTTGCCCGGTTATTTTCAGGTTCTTCTCCCTCTTCTGATTTTGGTGAAACGAGCTCCTTAAATTCCCGCGAAAGACGTGTTTTTCCCGCACCATTAAAGGCATAGATCAACTGCACCTTTTTATCGGTATCCCTGAGTTGCTCCGCAATCTCTTTTAACGTCTGACCCATACATCCTCTCCACTTTCCAACAATCTGCGTTCCGCCAATCGTTCGCGGACTTCAATCAGTGCGCTGTGCAGTTTTTCTTCGAGTAATTTTTTCGGCGGAAGGCTTGTCCAATACTCGGCCACCATAATGTTGTCCTTCTGCATGTTGAGCAGTTCAACCTGTTCGGTGCCGGCCTCCGCACAAAGAATCAGGCCAATCGGGGCTTCTTCGCCTTCCTGCCGTTCGTATTTGTTGAGCCAGTTCAGGTAGAGTTCCATCTGTCCCTTAAAGCCTGCCCTGAAACGATCGATTTTAAGGTCAACTGCCACCAATCGCTTGAGCTTGCGGTGATAAAAAAGCAGGTCGAGATAAAAATCCTCCCCATCAATAATCATACGCTTTTGTCGTTGAACAAAGGCAAAGCCGTTGCCCAGCTCCAGAATAAACAGTTCCAGCTCTTTGAGCAGGGCATTTTCCAGTTCATTCTCCAGGTAGCCATCTTTCAGTCCTAGGAAATCGAGAAAATAGGGGTCCTTAAAATTCCCGCTGAGATGATTCGCTTCGCGTAACGCCAGCTTAGTATCGGCGATTTCCGAGCGTTCAAATACTTTGCGCTCTATTTGATGCAACAACTCCCGTTTGCTCCATTTGCTTTCAATAGTCTGTTTGGCATAGAACATCCGGCCTTCAGCGCTTGGCAGGGCCATCAGAATGGTAAAATGCGTCCAGCTCAATTGTGACACCAGCGGTGACACAATCTCAAAATCGGGAAAAACCTCAGCAAACTGCATCATTCGCCGCAGATTTCTGGCTTCAAAGCTGTTGCCATAGAGCGCGCTGAGTTCTTTCGCCAGCGAAACCACCACCTGTTTGCCGTATTCCGCCCGTTCCCCATGAAGCACCTCTTCGTTAATACGCTTGCCAACGTGCCAATAGGTTACGGTTAGTGCACTGTTCACCGCCGCGACAGCCTGATGCCGCCCCCGTTCAATCAGTTTCTTTAAATCCTGAAGCAACGCATTGGTTTGCGAAGAGGGTAAGTTCTTTTTCAATTCATCATTCATCATTCATCCCTCATCATTCTCTACTCCCTCTCCCTCCGGCTTCGGGAAGCTGAACAGCATATCCCGGTAGTACTCGTACTGCTTCTGGCGAAGTTCTATCTCCCGGGGTAGCCCTTCTGTGATGGAGTTGGTCAAGGCGTCGAATTTATCCAGGATGCTGACGATGCGGGCTTGTTCTTCTGGCGACGGCACTGGGATCAACATCTTAGCTAAATTGTCAGCATTCACACGTCGGACTTTTGCACCAGTAATATACTGTCTCTTTTGGCTTTGAAATTGCTCTGTCTGGAAAAAATATGAGACATACTTGGGATTCAAATTATGTTTATAAATGCAAGCGTCACTGCTTACTGCAATGTCTTCATCACCTAACCACGCGACAGCTTTGCACACATCTTCATCATTCTCACTGGTCGTTGCAATAACCAGATTACCCATTTGAGCTTTACGACACTTATTAGCCAACGCCTCTGAAACAAATGTTTTTGTTTTATCGGCATATGTTCCGTAATACGTATAGATTTGCCCATAGTGGATGCAGCCAACCCCCGTTTCAGTGAAGTCCTTTTTCTGCAAACTGCCCCCGCGTATAAACTCACCAATACCTTCTTGTCCCATCGGAAGTTGATCGGCGTCCCCTTCCTCAAAACTCAACAACTGATCGCGATAATAGTTGTATTGTTTTTTACGGGCATTAAGCTCGGTGGTAAGCTCGGTGGTAAGCTCGGTGGTAAGCTCGGTGAAAGCGTCCAGGATGCGGACGATCTCCGCCTGGATTTTGAGCGATTTTTCCGGGTTCTCCGGGCATGGGATTGGGATGGGGATCTTCTCAACCTGATGACTCATGAGCTTTGGGTTACCCATACCAGAGTAAACGTGCTTTTGTGCTTCAATTGATAGCCAATAAAATAAAAACTTATAGTTTAGCTTCGATTCATCATTGATTTTTATCGATCCACAAACGTTTGTAATGGAGAACTTTCCAGTTCGATAAAAGACCGTACCTGCATTTGCTCCATCAGTCGTCCAGCTAATATACACCCCGTCAAAATCGAATGTATCGATTCTGCCAATCATTCCGTTATTTACTGTTTGGGAGCTATATACGGGGTAGTCCCCTGCATTATCAATGAGATAGCCTTTTGACATGACACGACCACGCCTCAGAGTAGCTACCTCCCCCAACGCCCTCCACTCTACCTCGGCCCCATCCAGCAACCTTTCCATAAAGGGATTCAATCGGTGTTCATCTGTGTCCATCTGTGGTTCTTTGCTCATGCGTCACCGCCATCGAGTTTTTTGATGTGGTTGTTTTCGGTCAGCAGGCGCATTTGCTGGATGGCGGTCTGGTTGAGGAGTCTCATACGCTCGGGGGCATCCAGCTGCTGTTGAATCAAGTGCGCATTCAAGGTTTCCAGATTGGCCAGACAGACGAGCTGGGCGACGTTGGCGTAATCGCGGATGTTTCCCTTTTTCTCCGGGTTTGCGTCTTCCCACTGTTTGGCGGTTCTTCCGAACAGGGCCATGTTGAGCAAGTCGGCCTCGGTCGCATAGATGAAGCTTATTTGCTGGCCGGTCAGCTCTGGAGGAATCAGGTTTTCTTTCACCGCATCGGTGTGAATGCGGTAGTTAATCTTTGTGAGCTGGCGTCTTACATCCCAACCGAGTAGCTTTTGCTCTTCTGTTTTAAGGCGCTGGAATTCTTTAATCAGGTAAAGTTTGAATTCAACCGATACCCAGGAAGCAAATTCAAAGGCAATATCTTTGTGGGCATAGGTTCCGCCGTAGCGGCCCGCTTTGGAATCAAGGCCAATTGCACTGGTGGCTGCGATCCATTGCTTTGGCGTGAGGGTAAAACTGTTGAGACCGGCCTGTTTTCTAATCCCGTCGAATTCGACGGGGTTAAAATTGGGATTGTGGAGCTGCTCCCATATTCCGAGCAGTTCCAGCGTATTGCGGTTGCGAAGCCAGTTTCGGATGAGATCGTCGGGGTGCTCCGAGTTTTTGGACTTGGCAATATCTGTGAGGCAAATGAAATCATCCTCATCTATTGTTTTAACCTTCACCTCCGTGCTGAGCACTTCAATGATTTTGTTGTTTTTACTCATGCGTCTATCTCCGCGACAATGGAATCAATATCACTGCGTAATTGGTCTATCTTAGCTACTGTGGTTTTTATTTCGGCATTCAGTTTAATGATATCGATGATTTCTCGGGTGTCCTTGGCTTCGACATAGCTGCTGACGGAGAGGTTGTAGTCCTTTTCTTTCGCTATTTCATCGTAATCCACCGAGCGGGCAAAGTGATCCACCTTCTCTTTGCTGTCAAATGCCCGCATGATCTCTTCAATGTGCGTATCCAGCAGCACGTTGTTATTGGTCTCTTTTTTGAACAGGCCACTGGCATCAATGAACTGGGTTTTCGTGTCTGTCTTATGCTTGGAGAGCACCAGAATATTGACGGCGATGGTGGTGCCGAAGAACAGGTTTGGCGCGAGGGAAATCACGGTTTCCACATAGTTGTTATCCACCAGATACTGACGGATCTTCTTTTCGGCGCCGCCACGGTAAAAAATACCGGGAAAACAGACGATGGCCGCACGGCCTTTGCTGGAAAGATAGCTTAGCGCATGGAGTACAAAGGCAAAATCCGCTTTGGATTTTGGCGCGAGCACACCGGCCGGGGCAAAACGATCGTCGTTGATCAGGGTCGGATCATCGCTGCCGATCCAGTTAATCGAATACGGTGGATTGGAGACGATGGCGTCAAAGGGTTTTTCATCGCCAAAATGGGGTTCGGTCAGGGTATTTCCCAGCTGCATATTGAATTTGTCGTAGTTGATGTTGTGCAGAAACATGTTCATACGCGCCAGGTTGTAGGTGGTGTGGTTGATCTCCTGACCGAAAAAACCGTCTTCAATGATATGGGCGTCGAAGTGCTTTTTGGCCTGCAGCAGCAGGGAACCGGACCCGCAGGCGGGGTCATAGATTTTGTTGACGCTGGTCTGCTTGTGCATGGCGAGTTGCGCAATCAGCCTGGACACATGCTGCGGGGTGAAGAACTCTCCACCGGATTTACCGGCATTGGCGGCATAGTTGGAGATTAGAAACTCGTAGGCATCGCCGAACAGGTCGATCTGACTGCCGTGAAAATCACCGAAATCCAGTCCAGACACCCCTTTGAGCACGGCGGCCAAACGGGTGTTTTTGTCCTTAACCGTGTTGCCCAGACGATTACTGGTGGTATCAAAATCAGCAAAAAGGCCTTTGATATCCACTTCCGAAGGGTAGCCGTTGGCGGAAGCCTCGATCTCTGAAAAAATCTTAGCCAAATCGGTATTCAGGCTTTCGTTGGTGTTGGCCCCTTTAGCGATATTGACGAACAGTTGGCTGGGATAAATGAAGTAACCCTTGGTTTTAACGGCATCGTCTTTGATTTCCGGGGTGATGACGTCATCGTCCAATTCCGCATAGTGAATACTGTCGTCATCGGCTTCAATGTAGCTGGCAAAGTTTTCACTGATGAAGCGATAAAACAGGGTGCCGAGCACATACTGCTTAAAATCCCACCCATCCACGGCGCCCCGGACATCATTGGCAATCTGCCAGATCTGGCGCTGCAACGCCGCACGTTGTTGATTGCTTGTCATCTATTAACTCCTGATTACGTTATACGCCTTTGTTTCGTCATCTTATTCATCGCTTTTTTCGCACTCATCCATCAACCTTATCTTTCTTAAACTTCCAAAGACGGCCAATTCCTGAGAGCTGCCCCCGTACGACTCGTTAAGTTATTAATTAACCGGCCGGCATCCAACGGGGGGACAACTCGGTTGAATTAGGTTAAACAAGATTGAAGATATACAGCTACACCGAAAAAACCAAGTTTTCTTTCCGGATACAGCGAGTACTTTTCAGAACTCCGTACCAGAAAATTGATTATTACAAAGCGCTGCAAGAACACAAGTGTGCGATTACGATGAGGGGTCACCCGATAAGGAATCAGTCCCAGTATTTAAGTATTAAAGGTACCAGTCCTAGTATTTAAGAATTTCACCTGTCAACCAGCTCCTTAAGCCTTTCATTCTCACCATTTCTCACTTTTGCATACATCCTGCAATGTTTGATGGATGACCGCGGTGTATGAGTTTCCCGTGTCCCTGCCGTCCTCTTCAAAAAATCTGCACTAATCAACGAAATCCGCCAGAGCATGGATCACGAAACGACACGTTTACTGCAAGAAAACACCTTCTAAACCTCCATTTCATCAAAAATCCTCTCAAAACTGTCCACATTATCCCCAAAAACACCAAAAACGTCAAGAAAAGAGGCACAGAAACGTCATTTTCGTCCATTTTAAGCCGTTTCAGGGCATTTTTTCAAAAAAGGGGATCACGAATCGCACTAATCACAAGAATTTTTGGACTTTTATGGCCATTTTCGCAAAAAGACCCAAAACCGAAGAAAACGACCTTTGAGCATAGATTTTCGGATTCGTGTGATTGGTGTGATTCGTGATCAGTTTCATTCTCGCATATTTCGTAGTCCAAAATCCGCGCCTATCCGCGCCATCCGCCTTCGTACCTTCGGCGTGACACGTCCGCGGTTAAAACAATGCCGGTATGCATGTCACTGTCCCCGGTCAGCCAGTTTCTCTGTCCCCGCTCATTCCTCATTTCAAAAGGATAGATATCAACCGGTGATATTCAGCATCTCTTTTCTGAGCTGACATCTTTCGGATATTCTGCAACTTCCACTGTAATGCAGGTAGACGCTCCAAATGATCATAACCTAGAATAGACCATTCTGGATCTCCTGACTTCATAGACAGCAAGAATAGGCGTTCCTCTTGAGTCAGATCGCGTCGTAACACCTCAACCAGCTTTTCCCGGACAGCATTGAGCTCTTCTAACGTTACAGTACTGGAAACCATACCGGAAAACTGTTCTTCATAAACCGCTGTAAGGTCACAAAATCGGGGATTCAGCAATTCGCTCATTGGTCTGTTGTGCCCAGCGAGATACACCACGAATGCTCTACGGATTTCAGATGTAATGCCCTCATTCTCAAAAAGAATCTTCATATCAAACAGATCACGGGGGTGCTGACGATCCAATGCCGCGCAAATCTTTCCGCCATACAAATCGGCAGTAGAAAGGGTCCTTGCCAACACAAAGGCCTGAAAAGCATCCTGAGCATCCAGCACCAAATCTCGCGTCACCGGTTCATACACAGTTCCGCGCCAAATTAAACTGGGTTCAACAGTCACCACCGCATTCTCAGCACTGATGTATAACTTTATTACCATGTCCTTCGATATCTTTTCCTGAACCCGGCAATCGGCAAATCGTGACTGCAGTGCTTCACCAACCTTTTGCAAACCAGAACTGATTTCGAGCAAAGCTTCATCACGGGGTTTCAGTGGCAGATATGTCAGATCAATATCAACTGACAAGCGAGGTAAATTTCTGACAAAAAGATTTATGGCCGTGCCGCCTTTAACAGCAAAACAATCAACGGCTGCAATTTCAGGAAGACAACGAAGCAGCAACTGTACCTGATTCACATAGCTCCCACTATACATCTGTTTCGTCCTCAATTACCGGTACAGTGATCCGGTAGGTGCTGTTGTAAACGCCATCTCTGTAAAGTTGCCGTTTGCCGTTTCCCAAATCAATACGATCCAAATCCAAACGTTTAAACCAATCATGATGCGCCAACTGCGCACACCATAAAAAGAACCGCTTCACTTTGATTGAACGACATTCCTCAAGCAAAGTCTGAACAACATCCGGCCGCAGAAGTGACAAACCCTCCATCAGCAAACAGACATGGTCATACTGCTCATTCTCACCAGCAGCATGTATCATCTCCATGATCGCCCGTTCTGCACCTGCGCATAACACATCAAATCCACCGCAATCCACACGTTGTAAAGAATTCTTCGGTGGATTCCCGAACAGCTTGAAAACCCGATGCTCCACCCGAACCGACCAATCATGCTTCACAAACCACGAGGGCAATGCTTCCGCTACATCACTAACAAGAAACACAGAATCACTTCTCAAAGGAACAAAGTGGCTCAATCCCTTCATATCCAATGCCGACCGTCCACCTACATGAACCGTCATCCCCAATGCCTGCTGCAAAGAAAACACACCGCCCTGCCAACCAACAACATCACCGGCACGACTGTAAGCTCTAGGTCCAACCCGCTCCAGCCAGCCAGACTTCACATACCACCCCGCCAATTTCCTAGATATGCCAAAACGATCAAGAAAAGCCTGGGTGGCCACTGTATTCTTCGGCCAATGTTGCAAAAGATAGTTTATTTTGTTGCTCATACGACTAATTTAAAACGACTTATTACCATCTATTCAAACTCATAGTTTATATTTACATCATTACGCCCTTTTTGGCTAGTCTTTTTGCGAAAAATATAAACCTAATGATTTTTGAACATAGATTCGGATTCGTGTGATTGGTGTGATTCGTGATCCGTTTCATTTCCGCATATTTCGTAGTCCAAAATCCGCGCCTATCCGCGCCATCCGCCTTCGTACCTTCGGCGTTACACGTCTGCGGTTAAAACAACGCCATCATACATGTTGCTCCGTCCCCGTTTTTCAGTCATGTGGAAGATTTTGTTAGCTTCCAGTGGCCTTGAGAAAAGGCTTTGGTGGAAGAGAAATTACTTTATGCCCACAAGATTTTTCTTTCTTGCGTAAATCTTCGCAGATTGCGTGAAGATCATAATTGAAAGATGCAGCATGAGCATTACGAATTCGTCTTACTTCCTCAACAATAGGGTCTTTCATGGCAAGTCTCCTATCAGTTCATCAGGCGAACAGAAGATCGGACACTGATATCCAAATCTCTCTACGATGAGCCTGATTGACAGTTCCATTTGAGCATTGTGAATGTGTGAAAAATTCCATGTTAACAGATACTCGATACCGCCCCTTGCAGCCAAGGCAATATGCAATGCATCTTCCGATTTATTCTCGGGAATCGGCCCGTCAACAATCAATAACATTGCGAGTTGTTCGACTTTTTCATCAATCTGTAAAGCCGGTATGCCATCTATCGATAACAGACGATTCGCAGCGGCTTCAGTGTCGCCACCTCCAGCCTCTTGTATAACCAAAACAGAGACAAAACAATCGAAGTCAGAGAGAATGCGACTCCATCGCTCTCGCGTTATTTCCTGACGCGCAGCAATAATCAAATCACGTGACGATCGCGCCGTCAGGTAACTAATAACGCTTGTTTCTATGTATACCTTAGATTTCATTTAAGTAAACTATAGAAGAAATAGCAGCTTATTGCAAGCAGTGCATGAGGTTACTGCTTACCTTGTATGAATCGTGAGATAAGGGGTTTCAGTATTTAAGTATTTCAACCTGCAACCAGCTCCTTAAGCCTTTCATTCTCACCATTTCTCACTTCCTGCATAAATCCTGCAATGTTTGATGGATGACCGCGGTGTATGAGTTTCCCGTGTCCCTGCCGTCCTTTTCAAAAATTTGCACAAATCAACGAAATCCGCCCGAGCATGGATTACAAAACGGCACGTCTACTGCATGAAAACACCTTCCAAACCTCCATTTTCATCAAAATCCTCTCAAAACTGTCCACATTATCCCCAAAAACACCAAAACCGTCAACCTGTGATTTCTACAATGGACTCTCCGGAATCAAACATATCTAAGGCATTTGTGAGTGTCGCCGAAAGAATGCGGCGGATGTTTTCGTTTGATGTGTTGCCACAGGTGAGCCAGAGAACCTTTGGCGGAGGTCCATGCTGTTGGAGAAGATGGGGAAAGACGACGTCTTTTGTCAGAACAATAGCGTTTGCTTCACGTGCTGCCTGGAAAATTTGAAAATCCTTAGCGTCGCGCATATTCAGTTCCTTGACAGCATGCGTCTTGACACCGAATGTGTTGGTTATCCATGTTGCCAAGGAAGGCGCCAGTTGGGCGTCAATCCAAATGGTCATGCGGCCAGCACCGGATGGTCAATGCGCTTGGAGGCATATTGAAGACATGCCCTAAGATCCTCTTCTTCCAGATCGGGCATTTCCGTCAAGATCTGGTTTGCGTTTAAACCAGCAGAATACAGATCAAGAACGTCCGTTACCCGAATCCGCATGCCGCGAATACAAGGGCGGCCGCCACACTGTTCCGAGTCAATGGTTATTCTATCGTTCAAGTATGTCATAATCTATATATCTCCATCATAATCAACGTAACTCAGGAAGGCTGTTTTGTCATCTTTTTTCTTTGCCGCTGATGCTTGAGCTAAGTACCAGTATTGTGAAAGGCGAGCATTCCGAAAACATTGAGATCGAGATTCTGCAATGGCTCGAACATCAGGAAGAAGAAATCGCCTCTGTTCCAGCGCTTCAGAACCCCACGCCGCCTAGTAGGGTAGCAGCATTTGGACGCGCCAGAACGTTTGGGTGGCGGACATGGTACGCGACCAGATCCCCGTGCCGGTTGGGGCAGGCAAGGATGTGCCGACGTCAGCCCATCCGCTGGTGGGGGAGGAGGCCTCTTGCAGGATGTAGCTCATGTTGGTCGGCCCGGCGGACAAAATCTGATAGTTGCCGGAAGTCTCCTGTGGCAAAAAGCTGGTCACGACAGGCCGCTTTTCCAGCGACGCATTGATGCCAACCAATCCCATACCAGTTACGACATTAATATTCACGCCACGGCCAAACTCGTCGCCGTACACGTTGTTGTAGACCTCGCCGATATACACTCCTCCTTCATCCCGGAATCGCACACGATAGAGGCCCGCCAACAACCCTCTGATCGTGTAGAGGCCGTTCGCGGCGGTAACGGTCGATGGACCCGACGCCCCGGTCGTCACGTTGATGGATTCCACCACGATGCCCGCCAGGGGTGTTGCCCCATCCGGCCCGTTGACCATTCCGGAAATCGTCGAGAACACATCCAGAGACGCATTGACGATGGCAGTCTTGAAAGCTAAGGCCCCGACGTTCGCGCCCAAACTGAAATCGTCGCCGACCACGTTGTCGTAGACTTCCCCGATAAAGAACCCGTTCGTATCCCGGAACCGCACGCGGTAAGTCCCCGCCGCCACTCCGACCGTATAGGCGCCGTTGGTGCCGGTGGTGGTCCATAAACCCGACATCTCGGCCACCACGTTCGATGTTTCCACCACGATCCCGGCCAGCGGGTACCCCAAAAAATTGGTCACGGTCCCCGAGATCGCCGAATCGCGCGCGTCCGCCAGCGAGGCGTCAACAGTCAAAACCTCGCCTTCCGGAACATCGACGTCCGTTCCCGACGCCAGATCCGGCGCGTTGTCAAAGAACTCATCGGTGTAGTTTCCGGTCCGGTCGTCGAATCCCACGCGATGTGTCCACGCCGCCAATGGCCCGACTTCATAGCCGCCGTCGGCATCGGTCAGGTTGCTGTCCACGCCGATCCAATTCGTCCCGATTTCCCGGTACGCCGTCACGCGCACGCCCGGCATCGGCGTCGCGCCATCCGGCCCCGTCACCGTCCCCGCGATCATCGACTGCAGGGACAGCGAGGCACTGACATCCGTCGCGTCGTGGTTGGCCACCAGTACGACCTCTGATCCATAGTTTTGGTAATCGGTGCCGGGAAAGCCGTCGTAGACTTCTGGCGTGTAGACCCCGGTCGAGTCTTCGAAAGTCACGCGATAAGTCCCCGGCCACAGATGATCCCGCTTGTAGTTGCCGTTGGCATCGGTAAAGCATCCTCCATTGGTCTCATAACAAGAACCGTCCAGCCGAAACAAATGTACCCAGACGTTCTCAAGCGGCGTCGTTCCGTCCACCCTCGTCACCCGGCCGGTGATTGAAGGATAGCCGTACAGCGCGGTACTGATGTTCGAGACCGTTCCGACGGACGGCACCACGATTGTCGTGCCCACAACCGGCGGAAAAACATAATTGAGAAAATTGTCGTAGACTTCTGGCATGTAGATGTTGTTGGTGTCAGTGAACGTAACACGCCAATCTCCCTCTTCTGCTAAATCCTCAAGCACATAGGTTCCGTCGGGGGCGGTGGTGGTCGAAGCCATCGGCGCTATGAACTTCCTGTCAAGGGACTCCACGAGGATGCCCTCCAGCGGAAACACGCCCCAGGGCCCCGTCACGCGTCCCGAAATCGAACCCGCCTGCGCTCCCACTGGCAGAACCAGTAGGGCGCACGCCCATAAAACCACCCACATTGCTTGTTTCATCTAGTCTCCTCATAAACGAGGTCAGATTGCCCCCGTTTATACACATTTTCCCAAACCTTGTAAAACGAATCTCAGAACCATGCCATGCATGAAAACACCTTCCAAACTTCCATTTTTATCAAAATCCTCTCAAAACTGTCCCAATGATCGCCAAAAACACCAAAACCGTCAAGAAAAGGCATAAATTAACGATTTTTTATGTGTTTTTGTCCATTTTTGCTGCGTTTCAGGGTAAATTTTCAAAAAAAGGATCACGAATCGCACGAATCGCACGAATTTTTGTTGTATTTTGCTTCTGTAAAAGCCGGCATGATGCCTTTTTCCATTTTCTTGCGTTCTTTTATGTTCAGAAGTACTACTGAGCATAGATTTTCGGATTCGTGTGATTCGTGCGATTCGTGATCCGTTTCATTTCCGTATATTTCGCAGTTCATCCTTAACACCTAAATCCAAAATCACTTAAGTCTTATGTGCTTGTTTATATCGGCAGTCAGTATATTCTGCGCGAAATGTGATAGACCGGATAAACAGGAAACGGAGCAGGCATGAAGGTATTGATGACCGGGATGATGGGGGTAGGCAAAAGCACGGTATGCCGGGCGGTGCTGGCGCAGGGCCGTCCTCGGGCGCTGTGCGGGTTCCGTTCGCGGCGATGCCGTCCAGACGACCCCCGCGGCGGGTTTGAACTGGTCACCTGGCGGGATGAGGCGGCGGTATTCGCCTTTCCCGATCCGGATCGGGGGCCGCGCTATCGGATTGATCGGGAGGTCTTCAATACATTGGGTGTCGCGTCGCTACAGTCGCCGGCCCCGGACGCCTGGTGCGTGATTGACGAGCTGGGGATCATGGAGCAGGAGGCGTCCTTTTTTGTCACGGCGGTACGGCAGGCGTGGGCGCATTCCGCCACCGCGCTTTTTGTGGTCCAACAGCGCGCCCTGCCGTTTTGGCGGGAGGTTCTGGAGATTGATGAGGCGGCGCATGGTGTCCTGACGGTAACCGGGGACAACCGTGACCACATGGCGCAGACCGCGCTGGATGCGCTTCTTGCATAAGTTGGTTGGTTGGACATTGAAATGACACCAAAGAACCCGCGTTGCCCCGGGCTCTACAGAGTAGCCGCCCTCCAGATATACAGCAAAACAAGTAATCCTGGCGGGCGAGATTCCTATCGAGCCGGCCTGTACCCGTGCCCCATCTATCCCAAAGAACCCGCGTTGCCCCCGGGCTCTACAGAGTAGCCGCCCTCCAGATAT
>RZZM01000499.1 GCA_009929845.1 Spartobacteria bacterium | reverse complement strand
CGTTGCGCGATCCATTGGCCGGCGGAACGGCCGATCTTGGTGTTGTCGGCGCCAATGAAACAGGTGTAATCGTCGCCTACAACCCTGCGGTCAAGCACGATAACAGGAATGCCTTTTTTGAAGGCGTCGGCCACCGGCGGCGTGAGCGGGGCGGCTTCTTTGGGGGAGACAATCAGGACATCAACCCCGGCGCTGATGAACTCTTCAATTTGGGCCCGCTGGGTCAGGGTGTCGTTTTGCGCATCCTTGTATATGACCTTGAGTTCAGGATGCCGGTCGGCCGCCGCCTTGATGTCCGCGTTCATTTGCACACGCCACGGCTCGCCCAGGTTGCACTGACTCATGCCGATCGTCCACGTTTCCACGGCCTCCTCCGTGGCTGCCGCTGTTTCGCTTTCAGGCGGCCGCTGTTTTCCACACCCCGCGCACAACCCAATTCCCGCCAGTGCAATCCATGCTGAGATCATCCATCTTTTCATATTCATCAACCCGCTCTCCTTGATCGTATATTGTTTATGTCGGCCCTCCCGTCATGCGGGACGCCATTAACCGGGGAGCAGTGTGCCAGAAAAGCGATCACAGGGAAACGAAAAATCCCGATTTTAACAAAATCGGGATTTTCGCTGGTGCCGGAGGTGGGATTCGAACCCACACGGGTTTGACCCCGCTGGATTTTGAGTCCAGTGCGTCTGCCAATTTCGCCACTCCGGCAACCCTTGCATAAGACAATGAAATCAAGCAATGCGCCGGATAGTACCACCGCCAACGGACGCGTCAAGCGCATATATCACGGAGCGGAGACTTATTATCGTGGTCGGGGTGGCCGGATTCTCAAATGCTTTGTCGTGAACTTTAGCGCGAGCTTTGTCGGTCAATCCTACGCACCTGCCACCTTCCATTGGATTTGTCTATGGAAACGTCATTCCAAAGAAATCAAAAATATCTTTGGCCAGGAGTTCTGAGTATATGCAGTCACAAGATTCATCTTGTCCTTTGCGGGGGGGATGCTATGCTCGCGGGCAAATGTACAGGCGTCTCGCGAAAAATCAGTTATAACGGAGAGGAACGGATGCGGTCGGAACGGACAAGAAGGTACCGCCTGGGTGGGGCGGTGGTTTTTGGATTGTTGGGGTTTGGGCTGAATTTTTTTGATCTGCAGTTGATCGAAAGCGAGGCGTTCAAGGTCAACATCCTGCTGGGTTTGTTTTTTCCGTTGCTGGTATCCCTGGCGTGGGGGTGGCGGTATGGTCTGATTTCGGCTTTAGCCGGGGGGGCGCAGAGCATGTGGTGGCTCTGGTCTGGCGACGGGTGGGGGATGATGTATGCCGTGCCGGTGTTCACACTGTGGATCGTTTGGCACGGGTGGTGGGCGGAGCGTCGCGAAGAGGATGCCGCCTGGTACCGTTCCGTCTTTGTGGTGGAAATTCCTTTTCGTGTGCTTTCGGAGCTGGGGTTCTATACCGTGTTTCGTTGGTTGGTATCGCTCAATCCTCCGCCGTGGAATTCAGCCATTACCGAGAATGAGGTATCGTTGGCCTGGGTGAATATGGTGGTGATCAAGCATGTGCTGACCGGCTACATCCTGTTGCTGGCGGTGTACAGCGTGTTAAGTCTGGGCGGGGTGCGTCGTTTTTTCGGGCTTCCCCGGCGTCCCGGCGCCAGGGATACGGCCGCCATCTATACCGTGGCAATCCTGGCGTGGGTCCTGTTCTGGTTCGGTGATGCCTGGGTGGACTTCCTGCTTTTCAATCCGGCGTCAAGGACATTCTGGGAGATGGCCGTCCTGCAGGTGGAGCCGCACAAGGTATGCACCCGTTCACTGGTGTTTGTCGTGGCCATCGCCGCGGCCGCCATCATTGCGCGGCAGATGCGCCACAAGGCCTATTTGAACAGGCGGCTTGCGCACCTCAACCGGGTGCTGGCCGCTATCCGTAATGTCAACCAGCTCATCACGCATGAGTCGGACCGTGACATCATGCTGAAGCGGGCCTGCCGACTGCTGGTGGAGACCCGCGGGTTTCTCCACGCCTGGATTGCCCTCGCGGATGAACGGCAAAAGGTCGGGTTGACCTATTACGCGGGCGCCGAGGATGTGTTCGCGCCCATGGCCTCGGCGTTGGCGTCCGGATACCAACCCCTGTGTGCCGAAGCCGCGAGCCGGCAGGGGGAGGTGTTGTTGACGAAAACACCGATACGGGAGTGCGCCGGATGCCCGATGGCGGACCGGTACAGGGATTGTTCATCGTTGACGATGGTCCTGCGGCACAGGGAACGGGTCTATGGGTGGTTGAGTGTCTCGCTGCCGACGGTGTTTGCCGACGATGTGGAGGAGCGCCATTTACTGGCCGAGGTGGGCGAGGATATCGCGTATGCCTTGTGGTCAATGGAAAGCAAATCGCGCCTGGAAACCCTGGAGCACAAATTCGCCGCCGTATTGGCGTCCTCGAGTGATGCGGTGATTGCCGGTGATCTTGATGGCGCCATCACCCTTTTCAACGCGGGCGCGGAACGGCTGTTCGGCTGCTCCGCCGAAGAAGCCCTTGGGACCTCCGTTGCGCGTTTTTGTCCGGAGGACCGGCGCGCCGAGCAGAAGGTCCTGCTCGACAGGGTGCTGCGCGGAGGGATGATCCAGGCGGTCGAGACAGAGCGATTGACCGCCGACGGGCGGCGGTTCAGCGTCGAGATGACGATCGACCTGCAGACCGACGAAAAGGGGATGCCCTGCGGGTACAGCGCCATTATGCGGGACGTTAGCGAGCGCAAACGCGCCGAACAGGAATTGCTGCGCGCGAAGGATGCAGCGGAAGTTGCCAGCCAGGCCAAGAGCGTCTTTCTGGCCAACATGAGTCATGAGTTGCGCACACCGCTGAATCCGATCATGGGGTTCACCGAGCTGGTGCTGGCCGAAGCGGAATTGGTTGATGAGCATCGCGGGATGCTTGAGGTCGTCAGCCGGCGCAG
>RZZM01000498.1 GCA_009929845.1 Spartobacteria bacterium | reverse complement strand
GTTAAGTAATGGGAGGTTGATGGCGACCGGACCATCGAGCACTACCGCGCGCAGCCAGGCGGGCTCGCGCCGCATCAGCGTCTGCGACAGCATCGTGCCATAGGATTGTCCGAGCAGGTTGACGTTAGTGAGCGCAAACGCGGCGGCCACATCCTCGAGGTCGTAACTGGATTCGGTGGTGTTGATGGCGGAGAGGTCGGAGCGCTCAAGCATGGTCAGGCGGTACTGGGTTTCCGCGAGCGTTTCTTCCGTGCGCGCGGCGAGCAGCGGCTGCGAGAGGTTGATGCCGCGCTGGTCGATCAGGTACACGTTATACGCGTTGGTGAACATCTTCATGTAGTACTGATAGACACACATGATGGAACTGTCGCCGGGGCCGCCATTGCAGAAAAACAACGGCGGAGCGTCGGGGACGGACGAATTCATTCGGACCACTCCGATTTTCAACACGCCGCCATCCTGGTTGGCGCGATTTTCCGGCGCGAAGACATGCATGAAATCGGTGTTCGGGAACAGGTTTGCGCGCGCGACGAGTTGAGTAGGCCACTGCCCGAAAGGAACATCGACATAAAACGGCAGGCTGTTGGTATGCGCAGCAAGGGTCCACGGGCCGGTGTTGGCGCCGTTGCGCAGGATGGCGGCCATGATGGGTTGGGCGTTGGATGCGTCCAGATGGAAGGCATGGGTGCGGTTGGCCTGGCCGAGGTATTCGTCGTTCGTCGTGTAGAGATAGGCGGTCAGGTCATGGTCGGTGGCAAGGTCGAGGGTGAGAGGCGAGGCGGCGGCTGGAATACGGAACCAGTGGGTTTCGTCGCCCAGGGTTATACTGTTGGTGGAGGCGCCTGGAACGAGGACGGGGATATTCGTTTCGCTGCAGTAGGTCACGCCCATGAAGGCGAGGGTGTCAGCATCCGGCGTGCGCAGGGCGGAACCTTTGTTGCGTCCGAGTCCGGCGGCGAAGGCAAGGGCGTCGTTGGTGGCGCTCATGACATAGAGATTTTCCGTTTGCAGGAGCAGCATATTATCGCGGGCATACAGTTCGAGCATGGGCCAGGCGAGGCGAAGGTCGTCGCCGTGCCAGGAGATGTCGTCAGGATGCAGGTCGGTGGCCCACCAGCGTCCGAGGCGATTGCTCCAGGCGGGATGGAACCCGGCGATGTGGTCCGAGCGTTCGCCGAGGATAACCATATTGGTCACGCCATCTGAAAAGTATTTGTAAATGCTCACGATGCGTCCTGCCGCCTGGGTGAAAGTGATTTGCGGGGCATAAGCGTTGGTGGGGGTGAACCATCCGTTTTCGCGGTACAGCATGGGGCGCGTAACGGATTCGTCCGAGTGCGCGCTGAGGCGGGCCTGCAGATATGCACCGTCCCATGCGAAGCGGTCGTAGCCTGCGCCGGTGACAAACACGCCATTGGTGGCGAGGGTGACCAGTTCGGGCGGGGGAATTGCGGCGGCGGGCGTCCCTGGGTCCACGGGGGGTGGCGGAGCGATGCCGGTTTTCTCTTCGAAGGCCCATTTCAGGGCGGCGTCCACGACGGTATAGTTCAGGCTGGCGCCCTCGTAGGAGTTACACGAAATGAAGCAGCCAAGCTGCGCATCCGTGGCGACACGCAGAAGGGTGCGAAAATAAACGGTGCCGCCATCGTGCCAAATGACCTTACCCAGGTATTGCAGCGCGGGCGGGTCGAGCATGAAGCCGATGCCCATGTTCAGCAGCGTGTTGAACTGATCGAGCGGGATGTCGGCATTTTGTTTGGTGGCCATGGCGTGGAGGGTCGCGTTGGAGATCACGCGGGCGTGGTCACCCATGCCGTCGGCAAGGAGCATGCGCGTGTAACGGGCCATATCGGAAGCGGTGGAGTAAATGGCCCCGGCAAAGAACAGATTTACATACTCGTCGGGTTGCACGACGCCGTCAATGTAGGGGCGGGCGAGGTTTTGATGGATGCTGGGCAGGTCGTAGGCGATGGAGGAATTGGTCATGCCCATGCGGTCGAAGAGGCGCTGGCGGGCGAAGACATCAAGGGATTGTCCGGTGATATGGCGGAACATCTGACCGAGCAGGACCAGTCCGCTGTTGTTGTAGGCCCAGAAGGTGTTGGTGGGCATCAGGGTATATTCGTTGGTGAGCATCGCCTGCACGGCATCCGGAGCGCTCAGGAGCGGACGTACGGTGAATCCTTCATTGAAAACATCGCCGGGCAGTCCGGAATGATGCGTCAGGATCGTGCGCGGGGTGATGATGTTGTTCGCGAAGCGCTGATGAATGGTAAAACTCGGCAGCGCGTTGGTGATCGAGGTGTCGAGGTCGAGCAGCCCTTCTTCGACCAACTGCATGGCGGCGATAGCTCCGAAGGTTTTGCTGCACGAACCGATCATGAAGACGGTGTTTTCGTCGGCGATTCTTTCACGCGCTTTGTCGGCATAGCCAAAGCCGGTCTGCATGACGACGTTATCGCCATCCACGAGGGAGATGCCGCAGCCGACAAGATTATGCTCGGCCATGAGGTTGGTGATGAGCGAGGAAACGCGCGCGATGGTGTTGGTCAGGGTGTAGAGGCGGAGGGTGTAGGGCGCGGCGGAGGTAGAGGGATTCTGAAGAATAAGCGAGTAGGTGCCCGGAACGGAAAGATCAGTGGTTTGCTTCCGCACAATCAGGTTCGTGGGCGAAACATAGATGCCATGCCAAACCGGATCGGTGATGGTGAACTGGAACGGCGCGGAGGCGCCGGCAGCCAGGATGCCGGTGGAGGACTGGCCCACATGCAGGGCGGGCAGTTCGTCCACGCGGAGGAAGTCATAGCCGCTGTAGCGAATGACTTCGTGGCCGTTGGTGTGCTTCACCTGCAAGGCGGAGGGCTGGGACACGGTCGACAGCAACGGAAAGGCCAGGTCGTCGTTTTGCGGCGCCAGGGTCTGACACGGCGACGAGTAAACAGAGAGCACGCCGTCGGCGATGTC
>RZZM01000113.1 GCA_009929845.1 Spartobacteria bacterium | reverse complement strand
GGTCGCACGAACATGGTCAAGGCGTGCTTGTAAAAGCGTGCGCATTCGTGCGTTTCATTTTCCAGACGCAGGTTGACTTCAACATCAGATGAAATTGAACAATCACCACGATTACTGGCGAATCAATGAAAAATATCATGCTGCGGCCAATGGTCGAGGTAAGGAATTCTGACCTTATAGGGAAAGTTTCCAATGGTTGGAAAAATGGCGGGAAAAGTTTCCAATGATTGGAAAAATGGCGGGAAAAGTTTCCAATGATTGGAAAAATGGCGGAAAAAGTTTCCAATGATTGGAAAGGTATGCTTTCTGCTTGACTCATCAACCCTCATCCGCAACTTTCACGCCATGAAAACGCGACTTCAGACCAGTGCCAGCGGGGGGGTGTCCGTGCTGCCTGAAAAGCGATTTCTTATCAAGTTTCTGATGGCGCTCTTCGCTTTTTTTTTGCCGCTGTTGGTTGCGGAGGTGGGGCTTCGCGCCCTGTCGTTCGATTACGGCGCGCCGCCGGTGTTTTACTATCCAACGTCCAATAGTATACTCAACGGGATTTACCGTGTGAATGTGCCCTACGAGACCTTCCGTCCGTACTACTGGCTTACTGTTCCCGACACGGAGATCAGCAACAGCCGCGGGTTCGCGGGGGAGCGCGAATACGAGGATGAAAAACCGGAGGGGACGATCAGGGTGGCGGTTATGGGGTGTTCCTGCACCCAGGGCAGCGGGGATGCCTATCCGGCCAAGCTCGAGCGGTTGCTGGCTGAGGCGCTGGGGAGCAACCGCTATGAGGTCATCAATGGCGGGGTGGGCTCCTACAGCACATGGCAGGGGCTCCAGATGTTTGAGCAGCGTATCCTTCCGCTCAAGCCGGATATCGTAACGGTGTTTTATGGATGGAACGACCGATGGGTGCATGATGGGATGCGGGATTCGAAACATGTGTTCCCATTGGCGTGGACCTTTGCCGCCTGTCAGCGCCTGCTTGAACATTCCGAGCTTTTCAAGGCCCTGCTCTATCTGAAGGCCAGGTGGATTCGCGCCCACATCGAGCAGCGGGTGCCGCCGGATGAATACGAGGAGAACCTCCGGATGTTTGTTTCACGTTGCCGTAAACGCGGCATACGGGTCATCCTGTGCACCACACCGGATGGACTTTCACGCAGGATGGTGGAGAATCGCTTTGATGTATCTACGAATCTCGCGGACCCGTGGTCCCGGGATTTATACGCCCTGTACAAAGACCAGGCGGATTCACCCTATGACGTGTGGCGGCACATCCATGACCTCTACAATGGCGCGGTCCGGCGTGTAGCGGAGGAGGAAGGCGTGGCGTTGCTGGACCTGGATGTCCTGTTCAATGCCAGGCAGGCGGCTTCGCTGAAAAATGGGCTGCCCTTTTACGTGGATGGCGTGCATTTTTCCGCCTATGGCGAGCAGGAAATGGCGGTCCTGTTCGCCGAGACGCTGGCGTCCCCGCCTGAGCATGAAGCGCTGTCAAATTACCTGTACAGCACGGCTTATTATTTGACCAACGCCTGGGGCCTGGCCCGGCAGTTCGCGTATCGGGCCGCGGATCATTGCATGCGCCTGGCGGAGGCCCGTCCGGATTATCGTCCGGCCCCAAACTGGCGCTGGTTGCGGGGCCAGATTGATGCCGAACTGCCGGTATACCGCCTGGTCAACGAAGCGCGTTTTATGGCGGCGTATGCCGGAGACCCGTTGCAGGTCGCGGGTATGCTGATGGAATGCCTCAGTTTGCGGCCTTCCGACCAGGTCCTGCGCATGTATGTGGCCGAGCAATTATTCGACATGCAGTTTTATCTGGAGAGCCTGCGTGTACTTACAACAGCGCCAGGACCGTATGAGGAAAGGCACCAAAACAGGGTATTGTGGATGGCCTTTGACGCGGCGTTTCACGCCGGCCTTGCGGAGGACGCCCGGCATTACCTCTCCACGCTGAGGCAATACTATCCTGATGATGTCTGGGCGGCGAGGATGGAGGAACAAATCCGGGAAGCCGGGATGCCGTTCCAAGGCCGGCAGTAGTCGTTTCCTCCTTGTTTAACCCCTGGGGTAACCATGCAACTGTGGCCAAAAAGGACTGGTTGTTTACCTGTTCGTGCGCGGCTCGACGTGCGCAGCGGGCTAAAGCCCGTACAATGAACCTTACACGCGGGCTGAAACCTGCAACCGACCTCCGGTCACCGACCACCTGGGGTCACATTAACTTCCACGAGGTCAGGTGTGCTGAAAATACCAACGGGGGAAGGCGGCATTTTGCATTGACCGGGGGGGATGCATTTCCTAGGGTAGCGCGGCTTTATGGATGATACCCGGCGCCGGCGGAAGCTTTTCCGGTGCGGGACGCACAAATATACACAGGAGATTTTGGCATGCCGAATACGGTTTTGATTGGCGCCCAGTGGGGTGACGAAGGTAAAGGAAAGATTATTGATGTGCTCACGGAGGACGCGGACTGGGTGGTTCGTTTCCAGGGCGGCAACAATGCGGGCCATACGGTGGAAATCGGGCCCGAGAAGTATGTGCTCCACCTGATCCCTTCGGGTATTCTGCACGACGACAAGAAATGTGTGATCGGTAATGGCGTGGTTGTTGACATCATGGCGCTGCTGGAAGAATTAAAAGGTATTGAGGACCGGGGCTTTAACGCCGTGGGGCGGCTGTTTGTCAGCACGCGGGCGCATGTGGTGTTTCCCTATCACCGCGCGCTGGACGCCGCCGCGGAGGGCCTGCGGCCCGACGAGGAAAAGATCGGCACCACCAAACGCGGCATCGGCCCGGCCTATGGCGATAAAATGGCCCGCTGCGGCCTGCGGGTATGCGACCTGATTTCGCCGGAGTTCCCCGAGCTGTTCCGTAAACAGATTGCCGCCAAAAATGTTCTGTTGCAGAGTATGAATGCGCAACCCCTGGATGCCGATTCGCTGGTGAGCGAGTATGCGGAAGCCATCGAAAAACTCAAACCCTATATCGCCGACACGACCGTCCTGCTCCATAAGGCCATAAAAAACGGCGAAAACATCCTCTTTGAAGGCGCCCAGGGCACGATGCTGGACATCGACCACGGCACCTATCCGTTTGTGACCTCGTCCAATGCCTCGTCGGGCGGGGCGACGGTGGGTTGCGGCGTGCCGCCGCACGAGATCGACCATGTGGTCGGCGTGATTAAGGCCTACACGACGCGCGTGGGCGAGGGGCCGTTCCCGACGGAATTGCTCGACGAAACGGGCGAGGAATTGCGACGTCAGGGCCATGAGTTTGGCGCCACCACCGGTCGTCCGCGGCGTTGCGGTTGGTTCGATGCGGTAGTCGCGCGGTACGCGGTCATGATCAGCGGCATCGACTCCTGGGCCGTAACCAAACTGGATGTGATGGACGCCTTTGATACCATTAAGGTCTGTGTGGCCTATGAATATAACGGCGAGCGCCTGGTCGATATGCCCGCGGATATTCGTATCCTGGCCGCCTGCACGCCGGTCTATGAAGACTGGCCCGGATGGAAGACCTCCACGCGCGAGGTCACCTGTTTTGATGACCTGCCGGAGGCCGCGCAAAATTATTTGAACCGCCTGGAAGCGTTGACGGAAGTGCCGATAGGCATTCTTTCGGTCGGCCCGGCGCGAAGCAGTACGATGCGTATATAAACAAGGCGTCCAAAGGACTAAAAAGGAACCCGATGACAGAAGAAAGCAAGGTACCCCAGCATGTTGCCATCATCATGGATGGCAACGGACGTTGGGCCCGGCAGCGTGATCTGCCCCGGATCAAGGGGCACGAGGCCGGCGCGGAGTCCGTGCGCTGCATCATCAAGGCCTGCCGCAATGCCGGCGTAAAGTACCTGACCCTCTACGCCTTCAGCACGGAGAACTGGGTACGCCCCAAAACGGAAATTGCGGGCCTGATGAAACTGCTGGTGACCTTTTTGAGAAAAGATGAACACGACCTGCACGAAAACCAGGTGCGCCTGCGCGTCATCGGACGGATGCAGGACCTGCCCAAGAATGTGCAGAAGGAACTCAATCGTGTCATCCAGGAAACCCGTCATTACGACAAGGGCCACGTGATTTTCGCGCTCAGCTACAGCGGGCGGGCCGAGCTGACGGACGGGGTCCGGCAGATGGCGCGGGAGATTCAATCCGGCGAGCTGCGCCCCGAAGAGATCACAGAACAAACCATCGGCGAGCACCTGTACGCGCCCGACGTGCCGGACCCGGACCTCATGATCCGGACCAGCGGCGAGGAGCGTATCAGTAATTTTCTGCTCTGGCAGTTGTCTTATTCAGAATTGTATTTTGAGAAGGTGTACTGGCCGGAATTTCGTGAAGATCACTTTAAAAAAGCCCTGGCGGTGTATGCTTCGCGCAAACGGCGCTTCGGGGATATTGAATAGGAAAGAATGATGCATCCCGGACTAGGCAAACGACTCATCAGCGCGGCCATCATTGTGATGGCGGTTGTTTTCGCAGCATTTTACGCGACACCCCTGGTGGTGCTTTTTGTACTCTTGGCCATCTCGACGGTGGCGCTCCTCGAATACTACTCATTTCTGAAGGCCGCGGAGATGCCGCACTTTACCCTGTTCGGCCTGGTAAGCGCCTGGGCCCTGCTGGTGGCCACATGGGTGGGCTATACCTGGCCTTCGCGCCTTTCCGCGGGCGATGCCGAATTGCTGGTCATCCTGCTGATGACCACCGGTGTGATGCTACGGACTTTTTCACAAAAGAACAACCAACAGCAGATCGCCACCATCGCGGGCACGGTCTTCGGTGTGCTTTATACCGCCTTCCTGCTGAATTTCCTGATGAAACTGCTGTTGGCCTGGCCGTCTTCGCAGGGCCGTGACGGGCGCTGGCTGATCATGTATATGCTCCTGGTGGTCAAGTGGTCCGATTCCGGCGCCTATTTTGTGGGCTGTTCGTTCGGCAAGCATAAACTCTTTCCGCGGCTCTCGCCCAACAAAACCTGGGAGGGCCTCCTGGGCGGGCTGGGTACGGGACTGTTGGTGAGCATGCTCTGCTATGTCATCGCGGAGGCGGTTTCAAAGGGCGCGCCCATGAACCTGGGGGTCGTGCGCCTGGGATTCCTGGACGCCATTTTCCTGGGGTTGCTGATCAGCGTGGTGGGGGTCTTCGGTGATCTGACCGAGTCCCTGCTCAAACGGGCGGCCGGCGTCAAGGATTCAAGCAAGGTTATTCGTGGCATGGGGGGCGTTCTCGATGTCGTCGACAGCATTCTTTTTGCCGCCCCGTTCACCTATTACTATGCAAAATTGTTTTTATAAGAAAGGCACATAATGGTTTCCACTATCGCAAGTATCGTATATGGCGTTTTTATTGTCATTTTCCTGTTTGGGCTGACCATCTTTGTCCACGAGCTGGGACACTACCTCACGGCCCGCTGGTGCGGATTGGTCATTGATGTGTTCTCGATCGGGTTTGGACCCGCCCTCTGGAAGAAGAAGATCAACGGCATTGTCTACAAGATCGGATGGATACCCTTTGGCGGGTATGTGGCCCTGCCGCAGATGGAGCCGGGGGGGCAGGCCGAACGCAAAGAGGATGACGATGACGCCGAGGACGACGAAGACGAGCGTCCCGCTGTCCTGCCACCCGTGGCCCCGTGGAAGAAAATCATCGTGTCGGTCGCCGGGGTGGTGGGCAACATGATTCTGGCGTTCATTCTTGCATTCATTGTATACTGGTTCGGCCAGTCCTATGCGCCCGCGCGGACCAACATAATCGGCTATATTGATACCAACAGCACCGCCTATGCAGTCGGCTTGCGCATCGGCGACGAGATCACGGCGGTGAACGGCTCGCCGGTCGAAAGCTGGGAGGCCTTCCTGGTCGAGTGCGCGCTGGTCCCCGCGCCGGAACTGTCCGTCACTGACCTGCAGGGAGCGCAGCGCACCGTCGCGGCGCCCACGGAGTCGGTCCTGGGCAGCCAGATGGTCAAGGGGATTGCGCCGTACAGCTATTGTTATGTGCTGCGTGTCCTTCCCGGATCAAGCGCCGAGGCCGCCGGCCTGCTGGCGGGGGACCGCGTCGAGTCCCTGAATGGGCAGAAGCTTTTCAGCCGCGATCACCTCATCGAGATGGTCAACGAAAGCAAGGATCAGGAGGTGCCGGTTGTGGTCGAGCGTGAGGGGGCGCTGGTGGACCTGCGGGTCACCCCGCGCTTTGATGAAGGCACGCAACGGGTCCTGATCGGCATTGAATTCAACCCGCTGGATGTCAAACCGCCCCTCGAACAGATCAAGGGGCACGCCATGATGGTCATCCGCCTCCTGCAGGCCTTCACCAAGCGCACACAGGCCAAGGCGGCCGCCAGCGCGGTGGGCGGGCCCATCGCCATCCTCACCATGTTCTGGTACTCGGTGCACAGCAGTTTTCTGCTGGCCCTTTCCTTTACCTGCCTGGTGAATGTCAACCTGGCCGTACTCAACCTGCTACCCATCCCGGTACTCGACGGAGGACATATTGTCTTTGCCCTGTACGAAATCATCACGCGGCGCCCCATCAACAAAAAAGTGGTCGACACCATGATCAATGTCTTTGCCGTGTTGCTGATCGGGTTGTTTCTCTTGCTGTCTTTCCGCGACGTAAAGCGCCTCATCCTTCCGATGTTCGGCGCTGATACCGAAGAGGCCGCCCAGGAAACCCCGGGCGGGACGCCCCCGGAGACCCCCGCCGCCGAATAGCGCCCATTCAGAAGAAGGAGGTCGGTTGTCGGAGGTCGGTTGCCTGTTTTTTCAGATTCGACAGAAAGCCTGTCGCGCACACAACAGCGCATAAAAGCGACAAAATCCGTAAAAAAACGGCCAAAATGGCCGTTTTTAAGGTTTTGTAACTCGAAAACGGCCCGTTTTTGGCAAAATTACGTTTTTTTGCACTAAAATTGCCTGTTTTTCGGCATTTTTTTTTAGCGCCGGGCCCTGCGTACGGTAACTTCTCAAAAAAGATTCTTTTTAGACAGGATGAACAGGATTAACAGGATAAAGAAGATTTACTATCCTATTCATCACGGATAGTCCCATAGGCTGATTAAGAGTAGGAAATGGGCTATTTCTTGTGGAATTAAATTTTTTTTTCAACTCAACAACTATTTGCTGCTTTTATGTAAGATCCTGTAAATCCTGTAAATCCTGTCTAAAAAAATGATTCACAGGATGACTTTTTGAGAAGATACTGCGTACGCTGGTCATTGAGGACCTGCCTTCATATAATTACGGCATGCCAAGCAATGACCCTCCCGCCGGATTGGTGCCAGCAATTACCTGTAAATTTAATGAATGCGCGGTTGACGCCCCGCGGGGCTTTTGCTTAAGTTAAGGGCTCTTTGGAAAAGAGGGCAGGACGGAACCGTTCTGCTTTAACTGAAATGTGAATACAACAGGAGATAAATTAATGGGCATCAAAATTGCTATTAATGGTTTTGGCCGTATTGGCCGAATTGTGTACCGGATCGCCAGCCAGCATCCCGAAATCGAAGTGGTTGCTGTAAACGATCTGACAAATGCCGCCACGCTGGCGCACTTGCTGAAATATGACTCCACCCACGGTCGGTTCCCCGGCACGGTGGAAGCCAAGGACGGCGCGCTGATCGTCAACGGCAAGGAACTCAAAGTGCTGTCGGAAAAAGATCCGTCGCAGCTCCCGTGGGGCGACCTGGGCGTGGATGTCGTGCTCGAAAGCACCGGCGTGTTCCGCACCCGTGAAAAAATCGAACTGCACCTCAAGGGCGGCGCCAAGCGCGTGCTGTTGAGCGTTCCTTCCAAATCCGCGAGTGACGTGGATGCCACGGTGGTTATGGGCGTGAATGACGAAGCGATGACCCCGGATGTCAAAATTGTGTCCAACGCCTCTTGCACCACCAACTGCCTGGCCCCGATGGTCAAAGCCGTGAATGACGCCTTCGGCATGGAAGAAGGTCTGATGACCACGATTCACAGCTACACCAACGACCAGCGTATCCTGGACTTCCCCCACAGCGACCTGCGCCGCGCCCGCGCCGCCGCGGTTAACCTGATCCCGACCTCCACGGGCGCCGCCAAGGCCATCGGCCTGGTGATTCCCGAACTGGCCGGCAAGATGAACGGTATCGCCGTTCGCACCCCGACCATCACCGGTTCCCTGGTGGACCTGGTCGCCATCCTGAAGCAGGACGTGCCCGTGGCCGATATCAATGCCGTGGTCAAAGCCGCCGCGGATGGCCCCATGAAGGGTATCCTTAAGTATACGGAAGATCCCATCGTCAGCACCGATATCATCGGCGACAGCCACAGCAGCATCTTTGATGCGCTCAGCACCATGAAAATCGGTTCCAAGATGGTCAAGCTCATTTCCTGGTACGACAACGAATACGGCTACTCAAGCCGTTGCGTCGATCTGTTCCTGAAAATGGCGAAGATGTAAAAAAGTTTGGCAGGCAACGGCCGGGCGGCGCGTAGGACGTCGCCCGGCCCTGCCACTACCCGCAGTGTAAAATGCTCAATCAAGCGCCGGCGCAGGCCGGGTTAACCCGTTTCGACCGGGAGAGGTAATGTCATGAATAAAAAAACCGTCCGCGATGTTGATTTTAAAGGTAAACGCGTACTGATGCGTGTAGATTTCAATGTGCCCCTGCAGGATGGTGTGGTGAACGATGATACGCGTATTGTCGCGGCTGTGCCAACCATCAAGTATGTACTGGAGCAGGGCGCATCGGTCATTTTAATGAGTCACCTGGGCCGCCCCAAGGGCAAGGTCAATCCGGATATGAGCCTGAAACCCGTGGCCGAACCCCTTGCCGCGTTGCTCGAACGCCCCGTCCAGTGCGCCAACGATTGTGTTGGCCCGGAGGTGGAGGCCCAGGCCGCCGACCTGAAACCTGGCGAGGTGCTGCTGCTCGAAAACCTGCGCTTCCATGCCGAGGAAGAGGGCAAGGCGAAGTTGGCGGATGACGCCTCGGACGAGGAAAAGGCGGCCGCCAAGGCCGATATGAAGAAACGCCAGGAGGTCTTTGCCCGGCAGTTGGCCGCGTTGGCGGATGTCTATGTGGATGACGCCTTCGGCACGGCCCACCGCGCCCATGCCTCCATGGCCGTGGTTACCCGTTTTATGGAAGAAAGCGTGGCCGGGTTCCTGCTCGAAAAAGAAATCGAGTACCTGGGCAACGCGGTTGCAAATCCGGAACACCCATTTGTCGCCATCATCGGCGGCGCCAAGATCAGCGGCAAAATCGATGTGATTACCAACCTGATGGGCAAGGTCGATGCCCTGCTGATCGGCGGCGGTATGGCCTATACCTTCTATAAGGCGAAGGGCCTGCCCATCGGCAATTCATTGCTCGAAGAGGACAAGGTGGAACTCGCCGGCGAGATTCTCAAGCAGGCGGAGGCCTCGAAGGTCAAATTGCTGCTGCCCGTTGATCATGTGGTGGCCGATAAGTTTGACGCAACGGCCCAGACGAAAACGGTCGGCGAAGCCGGCATCGAAGAGGGCTGGATGGCCCTGGATATCGGACCCGAAACCATGGCCCTGTACTGCCGTGAAATTGCCGACGCGAAGACGGTGGTCTGGAACGGCCCGATGGGCTGTTTTGAAATGGCCCCCTTCGCCAAGGGCACCACCGCGGTGGCCCAGGCGGTGGCGGATGCCGATTGTGTCAGCATCATTGGCGGCGGCGACAGTGTCAGCGCGGTCAAAAAAGCGGGCCTGGACGATAAAATGACCCATATCAGCACCGGCGGCGGCGCAAGCCTCGAGTTCCTCGAAGGAAAAGCCCTGCCGGGTGTGGTCGCCCTTTCAGATAAATAACACGTACCCGATTAACCGTCCGCCGTGGTTCGTCCATGACGGCAAGAAAAGTTTAGCGCAGGAGATAAAAAATGAGAAAACCTATCGTGGCCGGCAACTGGAAAATGAACAAGACCATAGCGGAAGCTACGGACCTGGTCGCCGGAATCAAAAGAGAATTGTCCGAACCCGTTGACGTGGATGTCGTGCTGTGCCCCCCGTACACCACCCTCAAAAGCGTGGGCGAGGAGATCAAGGGCTCCCAGATTGATCTGGGCGCGCAGAACATGCACTGGGCGGAGTCCGGCGCGTATACCGGCGAGGTGTCCGCCTCTATGCTGCGCGAAGTGTTCTGTCATTATGTCATCCTTGGCCACAGTGAACGCCGCCAGTATTTTGCCGAGACCGATGAGTCCGTGAACAAAAAAGCCAAAGCGGCCCTGGCCGCCGGGTTGCTGCCGATTGTATGCGTGGGGGAAACCCTCGAACAGCGTGAAGCGGGCGACACGGAAAAAGTCGTCGAGGCGCAGGTGCGCGGCAGTCTGGCCGACCTCGGCGCCGACGGCATGCTCAAGACCGTTGTGGCCTATGAGCCGGTGTGGGCGATCGGCACCGGGCTGACCGCCAGTCCCGAACAGGCGCAGGAAGTGCATGCCTTTATCCGCGGTATCCTCGCGGATATGGTCGATGAAACCGTCGCCCAGTCCGTGCGGATTCAGTACGGCGGCAGCATGAAACCTTCCAACGCGAAAGAATTAATGGGCCAGCCGGATATCGACGGCGGCTTGATCGGCGGCGCGGCGTTGGACGCAAAATCATTTGCCGAAATCATCCGCGCAGCATGCTGAACCCCTTGCAGGAGCACCACACATGGAAATATTACGTTACATATTGATTATTGTTGAAGTACTGTGCAGTCTGTTGCTGATCGGTCTGGTGCTCTTGCAGAAGACCAAAAGCGAAGGGCTGGGACTGGCCTTCGGGTCCGGCATGGGGGAAACCCTGTTTGGTTCACGCGCAGGCAATGTCCTGAGCAAGGCCACCGTGACCCTGACCATTGTCTTTCTGCTCAATACCATCCTGTTGGCGGTTGTGCATTCCGGCGCGAGGTCCCGCTCCCTGATGGACCAGTATTCCGGCGGGGCAAGCGCCCCGGCACGGCAGGCTGCGCCGCAGCAGCGTCCGCAATCGCCCGCGCCTTCACAGGCGTCGGGTCCCGGACGCGTAGCGCCCACGCTGCCGGGCGTCTCCTTGGATGACGCGCCCATGCCCGTTGCCGCGCCGCCCGCGCAGGTCGAGGTCCCGATTCCTGAACCCGCGCCCGCTGCCGCGCAACCGGCCCCACAGCCGGCCGCCGCACCCGTTGAAGCGCCGGCTCCCTGAAGACACCAACAACGAACGGTTCTTTTCCCCATAAAAAAGGCGAAATCCGTATTCACTGTCGCTATGCTCCCGCATAGGCCTACTCTCGAATAGATGCAACGATCGTTGAGTCTATTCGAGAGTAAATTCAGAACTCCTTACCTCGAACATTAGCCGCAGAACGAGAATTTCATTGATTCGCAAGTAATTGCGGTGATTTTTTTGATTATATCCACTTCCGAAAAGATACCACGCCTGGCCCCATTTGTTTTTTTGCCGCCGGGGCTCTACAGAGTATCCTTCTTCGTCCCGCTCGCGGGGACTACGCAGGACAAGCCCGCCCTCCAGGTTTGCTGTACAAACATGACCCCTGGAGGGCGAGATTCCTATCGAGCCGGCCTGTACCCGTGCCCCGTCTACCCCAAAAGAACCCGCGGTGCCCCCGGCCCTCCGAATCCCTGGTGTTACTTTACATTCCATGAGGTAAGGATTTCTGAACCTGGAACTCCATCGTCTCTCCGATTATCAGCCACAACGGGGCGGCCTCACCGTAGCCTCGGCGGGCACAAAACTCAGATCGGCGGCCTTGAGTAGCTCTGGATTCTCGAAAGCTTCCTTTCGGAGCAGTGCGAGCAGGTCCAGACAGGAGGGGTCGGGCGGCTCGAACAGCCGCTGTGGCACATCGCAGGGGATACCGCTGCGTTCGGCTAATCGCTTCAGTTCATGCTGTACGAGGTGGGCGTTCAGGCGATCCATCGTCGCTTTTTCAGGAATATCCGTATGCGTGGTCGGCCTCGGGGCGCCGAAGGTCGTCGAAACGAATCACCAATCCGCTCAGAAGCATCTGAGGAATCAGCAGGACGGGGATGAGGATGTAGATGGCCACCGACGTCTTGAAGGCCGAGGAGATGTTCAGGCCGAGCAGATTGGCGAAGACCGCGCTGGAGAACAGGACCGTCCAAAGTTTCCAGGTCATATCCGGTATGTGCAGCACCTGCGCCCCGGCCACCGCGCACAGCATCATCTGGATGGCCGGTGAATATCGCGATGTTTAGCCGCTTGCGCTGTCCGCCACGGATGGTTTTGTCGAGCGGCGAGCCAACCCGCAGATGTTTGGTTTCCAGTTGGTTCAGTTCCAGAAGGATCGCATCGATGCGCGCGCGGATTTCCTCATCGCCAAGATGCGCCATGCAGAGTTTGGCGTTGTAATACAGGTTCTGGAAGACGGTCAGGTTATCGATCAGCAGATCATCCTGCGGCACTAATCGGTTGATAATCCTGCGGGGCTGAGCTGCCGGGAAGCATTGATGAAATTTTGCGTCTTCCGATACATCAGTGACTGTACGGGCATTTTTCTTGAAAAACATTTCCGGGAGCCGTACAACGGGGGCGGACAGTAGCCGGAGCAAGAAAATTATGGCAGATGAAGCGAAGAAACTGATTTCCATTGTGGTGCCTTTCCTGAATGAAAGGGAGAATATCCCCGTGCTGTATGAGCGCGTCCGGGCCGCGTTCGATAGCGTGGAGGAAACGTTTGAACTGGTCTTCGTGGACGACGGCAGTTCCGACGGATCTCCGGATTGGGCCATGCAAAAGGCGACGGAAGATGACCGGATCAAGGTCATCCGCCTGTCGCGGAATTTCGGGCACCAGATTGCCATTACGGCCGGCATGGACCATGCGCGGGGGGACGCGGTGATTATCATGGACGCGGACCTCCAGGACCCCCCGGAAGTGATCCCCGACCTGATCGCCAAGTGGCGTCTGGGTAAGGATGTGGTGTACGCGGTGCGGGAAAGCCGCGAAGGGGAAACCGTCATGAAGAAATTCCTCGCCGCCACGTTCTACAAGGTCTTTCGCCATGCCGCGAATATTGACGTGCCGCTGAATGCGGGCGACTTCCGGTTGATCAGCCGCAAGGCCATCAACGCCCTCAAACAGGTGCGCGAGCTGCATCGCTTTGTCCGCGGCCTGACCTGCTGGGTGGGCTTCGAACAGGACTCGGTGGTCTATAAGCGCGCCGCCCGCCTGACCGGGGAAACCAAATATCCGGTCTGGAAATCCGCCCGCCTGGCGTGGGACGGCCTGACCTCGTTTTCCGGCGCGCCTTTGCGATGGATAACCACGTTTGGCATTGTTGTCGCATTCGCCGGGTTGCTGCTCACGCTGCATGTGGTGGTGAGCGCTTTTTTGGGATCGGAGAACCTGGAACCCGGTTGGGCGACCATCGTTTCGCTGATCCTTTTCATGGGGGGCGTCCAGTTGATTTCCCTGGGCCTTGTGGGGCAATACGTCAGCCGGACCTACGAGGAGAGTAAAAAACGCCCCCTCTATTTCGTAAAAAAAATGGTCGGGCTGCCTGATCAGGAGTAAAATTTTTTTTCACTTTTCCTCCCCATTTTTCTTCTTCGCGTCTTAGCGCCTCTGCGGTCGTATTTTTTTTATCGCCGCGGCTTCGAGCAGCAGAGATGGGCGCCGGGAACGCGAGGCGCTGCACGGCACGTATAAAGACCGGCGGCTGCGAAGTCCCTCGCTCATCTGTGGTTAAAAACAGGCCTATTGAGAATGTGAGAATGTTCTAAAAAAGCATTTTTGTTGAGGCGAACCTTGGGAGTGTGGTAATATGCCTGCAAGAAAAAACATGTTGTGGAGCAGGAGTTGATATGAGCGGAATGAAAAGTGCGTATGAACTGGCGATGGAACGTCTGGAGGCGCGTGAGGGCAAACACAAGGCGCTGACGGACGGGCAGAAGGCGAAACTGGCGGCGATTGATGAACAGACGCAGGCGAAGATCGCCGAGAT
>RZZM01000497.1 GCA_009929845.1 Spartobacteria bacterium | reverse complement strand
TCGAAGCCGTCGTCCTTCCCGAGTCGGATGGCTACCGGGATGTTCTCGTTGTTGGGGTAGCGTTTCATCATGGCGCTGAGGAAAGACTGCGCTTCCGCGCGCACGGCGGCATTGGTCGGATGGAGGCACAGCGCGACCAGGCGCGGGTCCTCGGCGATGGTCTGCGCCAGATCAATCTGGCTTTGGATCCAGTTAATCAGCGCCTGGTTGGCCTTGCCGGTGATGTAGGTGGCCAATTCTTCGTTCCGCGCCTCGGCGTCGCGTTTCTCCAGTGCGTACATATAAAACCCGAACAGCACAAAAACGAGCGCGACCGCGGGCATCAGGAATGCTTGGAATTTGACGGACAGACTCCTCGAACAAAACGCCTGTTTAATTTTTTGATTTGTCATATTCACGCACGAAATCTATCCGTTAACGCAGAGGACGTCAAGCCTGACCACCACCCGGTTGCAACATCAGGGCTCGTTACCTCGTGGGAGTTAACGTGACCCCAGGGATTCGGAGAGTGGTAACCAAAGAGCCCGGGGCACCGCGGGTTCTTTGGATAAGATTGGGCGCGTGTACAGGCCGGCTCGATAGGAATCTCGCCTCCCTCCAGGATTACATGTTGTGTGATATACTTGGAGGGCGGCTACTCCGTAGAGCCCGGTGCACCGCGGGTTCTTTGGGGATAGACGGGGCGCGTGTACAAGCCGGCTCGATGGGAATCTCGCCTATAGGATTACATGCTGCGTGATATACTTGGAGGGTGGGCTTGTCCTGCGGCGTCGCCTGCGGCCGGATTGGCGGGGAAAACATGAGATTGGGATCAGCGATGGTCTTCTGGGTTACGCAAAAAAAGGGATGGCGGTGAGGCCATCCCTTTTCGGGTAAATCTATGATGCGACTTATTTGCGACGACGGAACATGTAGACGCCGCCGAGGCCGATCAGCAGCAGGCCTGCGGTGACCGGTTCAGGAATCTGCACAAAGGACGCGTCATCCCATGTGGCCGCCTGACTGCCGCCTGTATCGCTCCATTCTCCGCCTCCGAACATGGGCTTGACCATGCCGACGTTGACGTTGTCATTGGTGTAGCCAAAAACATACTGGTTCCAGTTGCCGGGGTCAGCGACCATGGCGCTGTAGATATCATTGGTCACCGCATAGTACAAAGTATCGCCTGCGGTATCCCAGAATTCCAGCTTCAACCAGGTCTCGTTAGCTGTTGAGCTATAATCCGCTTCCGCCCGCCCGTAAATGCTGAACTCGAAGACGTTCCCGTTGGCAATGTCAACAACAACATCCTGCCCCATGCCGCCGTATGACGTGTCATTCCATGCCCAGAACGCAACACCGTTTGTTCCGCTCAGCGCGGCCCATCCTTCGGAGCTGACGTCATTGTACGCCCACCAGCCATTCGGTGTGCGGCCATTGCCGCCGGAACCACCCTCGGCCGTTTCAAACCCGGGATTGACCAACATATTTGCCGACACCAATGAGGCGCATGTCAGACCTAATACCACCATAACCAATCTTTTCATCTCATCCTCCGCTTTCTATAATACAAGTAAACTAACCTCACACACACTTGTGAAACGTATTCACGCTTTTGATACATGTTACATACAATACATCTGCAGTCAACACAAAAAACCTACCATAATTTACATGTCGACTAACATGTACGCAGGATACCATTGCTGAGAGCGATTGCAAGAAAAATTTAACACAAACGTATATCGACATATTAACAGGACACGGCCTATACTGCGCACTTGAGCAAAGTGATGACATTCTGATGGAAAGAGGTAAAGAATGGCAGATGGGTTGCGCGTTTTGATTTTGTCGGCGAGCGCCGGGAATGGACACACCCGCGCCGCGCAGGCCATGGAAGCGGCGTGCCGGGCGAATCCGGATATTGCCGAGGTTCAGCATTGGGACGCGCTGGCGTTCACCAACAAGCTGTTTCAGGACCTGTACGCGAAGCTTTACATAGAGGCGGTGAAGAAAGCGCCGCTGTTGTGGGCCTGGGCGTTTGATGAGACGGATGTGCCCTGGCGGAAGGCGCGAGCGCGCATCCGCTTTCAGCGGCTCAATTCACAGCCGCTGGTGAAAAAAATCGTGGACTACCATCCGGACGTGACCCTCTGCACGCATTTCATGCCCGCGGATATTGTGGCCAACCTGATCCGGCATGACCGGCTCGACACCCATCTTTCAGTCACTGTCACTGATTTTTATGTCCATGCGACCTGGCTGACCGATTTGTTCAGCCGGTATTTCGTGGCCAAGGATGAGTGCAAGGCGCAACTGGCGGCGCTGGGTTTTCCGGAGGAGCGGATCACGGTGTCGGGCATTCCGATTGACCCGGTGTTCGCGGAGCGGCCGGACAGGGCCGAGATGTGTCGCAAGCACGGTCTCGATCCAGCCCTGCCTGTGATTATCCTGTCGGCGGGCGCATTCGGGGTTACGCCGCCCGAGGACATCCAACGGATGTTACACACGATTACGACCCCCTGTCAGATCGTTATTATTTGCGGTCGCAACCAGAAATTGAAACGCAAGATTGAGCAGGCGGTTTCCGAAAACCAGCGGGACCACCTGACGTATCACATCCTGGGGTTCACCACCGAGATGAACGAACTGATGGCGGCGGCCGATCTGTTGATCGGCAAACCCGGCGGGCTGACGAGTTCGGAATGCCTGGCCTGCCGCCTGCCGATGGTCATCTGGCAGCCCATTCCGGGTCAGGAGTTGTTCAACAGCGCGTACCTGCTGGAAAACGGGGCGGCGATCGCGCCCAACGCGGCCAATACGCTCGGTTATAAAGTGGATACCCTCCTCAGGGATCCGGAACGTATGCAGCGCATGCGGGAAGCCGCCGTGCAAATCAGTCACCCCAACGCGGCCGCGGATATTGCCCGTATCCTGGTCGAAAAATCCGATGAGCCCATTGTCAAAGTGCGCAGGAAATAATAGGGTCCCATTTGTTTTTCAAAACGCCGGGG
>RZZM01000496.1 GCA_009929845.1 Spartobacteria bacterium | reverse complement strand
GTGATCGGTCATTACCGTCGCCAGCTTGCCGGGGCAAAAACATGAACAAGAAAGGGAAGCATATGGACAAGCATACATTGGTCACATTGAGAGGAGTCGCCGGGGAACTGATGGAGACGGCCTGTAAATTGCGCGCTGCAATCGCTGTGCAAGACGAGTGCATGGGGCATATTTCAGAGGCCCTCAAAAAGACGGAGCCGGGAAGCCGGGCGGAAAGCCTGGTTGGCGATATCCTCCGTCGGCGCCTGTGCATGACGAACGTGGAAATCATGGCCATGCAGGCCGAGGCCCTGGCCGACTACTGCAAAGAGCAACTGGATCGCCCGGCTCCAACCCCAAAGAAACGCGCAATTTTCAGCCCGTTTCTGTCCACCGGGGCCGCCATGTCAGTAGACGCTGTGGAGGTGGTCGCGTGATGCAAAAAAACGATAAAATAGAAGTCGAAGTTTTGCCGCCGGAAAGCACAACGGAAATGGCCAAAGGAGAAAAACGAAACGCCGTTTCGTTTTTCGTTTCAGATGGCGACCCGGTTGTCTGCTATCACCTTGCGGCAGAGCACTGTGGAAACTTATCTGTCTGGTGCGCGGCCATGTCCGGAGCGGAATTAATCAAAAAGAAAAAGGAGTGTAAGCGCGGGGAATTTGGCCCCTACAAAGAAACACTGCCGTTTTCCGCGCGGACAGCGGAAAACTACATGAACCTTGCGCAAAAGCTCGATAAGCGCCTCAAAGCATTGCCCGCTGAGGATGCCCGGAAACTGATGCCTGCCATCGGCGACATGCAACACCAGGCAGAAAACATGCTGGCACTTCTGAACCTGCCATCGCCAATGGATATGCTCAACCCAGCGCACGAGCAAATTGCAAACGTGATCCGTAAGATCACTAACGAGCAGACGCTCCGGCAATTGTACTTCGACTGGGACATCGTAAAAGAACCCAAAAAATTAGGCGGCGCGCGCGATAACACACGCGGCCCGATCGACCCCGTCCAGGCGGCGGCGGAACAAAAGAAAATCAATGAAGATTTCTGGCTGCGCTTGATAGGCAAACTGGAAATCGAAGGCATCACGGCCAAGTCATGGACTGATCTGGACAAGGCCCAGCGCAAACAGTTGCTGGAGACCTGCGTGCGCCTCAACAAACTCATTCGCGAAACATTCTAACCAGGCAGGGACGTGCCGTGGAAACGAAACTACAAATCATTGATGATCTTTTTCAGGCCCCGCGCTCAGATGAGTTCTTCCGGCTCCCGGATGAAACCCGCGACGAGGTCAAGCTGATGCTTACCTGCCTGGAGGTCATGCACCAGGCAGGGCATGGGAAAATGAGGAAGGCATACAACAGCATTGCACATCACTTGCAGCACTGTACCGGGGCCTCCTACAAGACCATGAAACGCAAGCTCGATAACCTCCTCGCAACAGGCGACTGGCGCACGCTTTGCGACCAGCGCAGCAAGGGCTTGAGCGTCGGCCAGCCGCCGGAGTTTGTTGACTACTGGAAAAGTAAATTCGACGCCAACCAACGCCGCAACTGCGGCAAGGCCGCCCGCGATGCTTTGATCGCGGAGTGGTACCGTGGCGAAGAAATTCCCGGCTACGGAAACTGGCGCGACTATTGGCTATGCAAAATGGAACATGAGCCTATGCCCGAGTTCTGCCCGCAGTGGTTTATTCCCGCAGGCTGGGAGTACTCCAACCTTATGCGCCATAAACCGGCCCCCGAGGAGCGCGCGCTTACGCGTTTCGGAAAGGTCAAATGCAAAGAACAGTTGCTCTATATCCCGCAGACCAGGGAAGGCATGCGCTTCCTCGAATACATTACCCTCGATGACGTCGAGACAGATTTCCTCATCCAGGTCCCGGACCACCCCTCACCCGTCGTAATGAAGTGTATCGTTGCCAAGGATATCGCCACCGATCTCGGCCTCCGCTTCGGCGCGCGCCCCGCCTTGCCAAAGGATGACGGCGCGGGGAACCATGGCATCAAACGCCAGGATGTAAAGATACTCATCTATAATATCCTGCGCACTTATGGATTCCCGACTGACTACGTCATGAATATCATCGTGGAGCGCGGAACCGCGACATTGTCCGAGGCAGACGCCGCCGTTCTCTACGAGATATCCGGCGGCCATATCGTTGTCCACTGGACATCCATGATAGGCGGCAAATCCCTGCCCTACGCCTTTGCCGATGGCGCCACCGGCAACCCCACGGGCAAGGCATGGCTCGAAACCTCGTTCAACCCAATGCATAACCGCCTTGGAAACCTCCCCGGCCAAAAAGGCGCACACTACCAGTTGCGCCCGGCGGCCATGGCCGGCCGTGAACGAGAGCTTAAAACTCTCGTCAAGGCCGGCGCGATGATCCCCCCCGCGCTGCGCGCTCAGTTGCGCCTGCCTTTTCTTTCCTACAAAGAAGCCTACGAATCCATGGAGCAACTGTTTCGCACCAATAACAGCCGCACAGAACACGAAATGGAAGGCTTTGAAGATGTCCATATCTGGCGGTGGATAACCAACCCTCCCGCCCCCTGGCAAAGCATGGAGACCTTCCCCATGCCACTGCCTCCAGGCGCGGAAAAATCAATCGAAATGGCTAACCGGCCGGAATCCCCGCTCGAACGCTGGCACCGCGTGATCCAGGGCTATGCGTTTGAAAAAATCCCCGAATCGTCCGCCACCCTGTTCCTTGCTCAGCACCACGATAAAGTGACCGTCCGAAAGGGCATCATCACCATTAAAATAGAAGGCAAATCTTATGCGTTCCGGGATGAGTCAACAAACCTCATGGAAAACGATGCCCAGTACATTGCCTATTACTCACGCAAGGATATCCAGGCCGCCGCCAAAGTCTCCAACCGCAAGAACGATATGGCCTGCATCTACCTGACCGACGGCAAAGGTCGTTACCTTGGCAAACTGCCCCTCTGGGTAGGCGTCAGGCGCGGCGACAACGAAGAACTCGAAAAACGCATCGCCGAAAAAGAACGCGCACT
>RZZM01000495.1 GCA_009929845.1 Spartobacteria bacterium | reverse complement strand
AAAATCATGGTTGATTACGGGCGCGATCTGGCCATTACCGGGGTCACCACCGGGGGGCCCGGCGCGTCAACCTTTGTTATCTCCGGGATGCCGACCAATCTGTCGCCCGGCGGCGTGGCCAGCAACTTCATGGTACACTTCGATGCCGACCGCGAGGGGACGCGCGCGGCCTGGCTGGTTATTCAGACGCCAACGACCAACTTTATTCTCAACCTGACCGCGCAGATATTCAGCGCCAGCGTCCAACGAGGGCCCGCCGCCGGGGGGAACACACTCATCATAACCAACCTGGCCCTGGGCGGGGATGCCGCGGTCACCAACGTGCTGATCGACGGCGTGCCGACCCCGGTATCCGCGCAGGGCGATAATTGGATGGCCATCATCATGCCCGCGCATGGCGCGGGCGCGGTGGATATCATCCTGCAGACCCTGGCGTCCGGCGATCTCCTGTTGGCATCAGCCTATCGGTATAATCCTGCAGGCGAAATCGGATGGTCGGGCTTTGGCGAGTACCGTTGGACCAATCTGGGTTCCGGCGTGAGCAGTACGCTCAACTCCATGGCTTATGATCCGAGCAACGGGGTCCTCTATGCCGGCGGCGCCTTTTCGGTCGCGGGGGGCGTGGCCTGCTCCCGTGTGGCCCGGTGGAATGGCGTCGCCTGGACCAATCTGGGTTCAGGGTTGAATGGGGCATGCTACGCCATGGCTGTCGGCGGGGATGCGCGTCTCTATGTCGGTGGGGTTTTTACCCGGGCCGGGGGTGTCACTTCGATGTATGTCGCATGTTGGAATGGGGAGACGTGGACCAATTTGGGCGAGGGCGTTGGGGCAACCGTTAATGCGTTGGCTGTGGGGCGCGATGGCGCGCTTTATGCCGGCGGCATCTTCACGAATGCCGGTACCCTGGGTGTTAATCGTGTGGCGATGTGGGATGGAGTGGCCTGGACCAACCTCGGTGGAGGTGTGGACGGCGTTGTCAATTCGCTGGATGTTGGCCCGGATGGCAAGCTGTATGCGGGGGGGGCATTCATAACAGCAAGCGGGGCGCCCATGAATTATGTTGCGGCCTGGAACGGGACCAATTGGGGGCCGCTTGCAAGTGGTTTCGGAGGACAGGTCAGGTCGGTTCATTACAGTCGCAATGGCGTGCTCTATGCCGGAGGAACCTTCACAACGGCCGGCACTTCTTCCGTGCCAAGGGCGGCACAATGGACCGGCGAAGCATGGTCCGGTATTAGCATCGGCATGAATAGTGAGCTATATGCCATGCACGACGATGCCCACGGCCATCTTTATGCGGGCGGCACGTTTAGCATCGCCGGTGGTTTCCCGGCCTCGTACATTGCCCGTTGGGATGGTTCTGTATGGAACGCCATGGGCGCGGGCCTCGGCAGTACGCCGTTATCGTTGGTCAGCGGCGGGCCGCATGAACTTTTTGCGGGGGGGCTCTTCACCACGGCAGGTTCGATTCCCGCCAACCGGATCGCGAAATGGTATGCGTCCCCTGTGTCAAGTTTTGGCGTGATGCCCACGAACGGAGCGGCCCTGGGTGGTTCTGTAATTGTGATCGAAGGAACCCATCTTGGCGATGGCGGGGATATCACCAATGTCACGCTGTGCGGGGCGCCGGTGGCCTCCATCGTCAGCCAGTGCGCCACACAGGTTGTCGTGATCACGGCGCCGGGTACCCCCGGTCCCGGCGATGTGGTCGTCTATTCCACCAGTTACGGCCCAACGCTCAAGACGGATGCATTCCACTATATGATTCCGGAAGTGACGCTCCTGGGAACCAATCTCGCGTGGGTGCCCAGTGATAATACCCCAACGCCTGGCGATGGCACGGATTTCGGTCCAGTCATGGCCGGTGAACAGTCGTCCCATGTGTTTTATCTGGTGAACAATACCACCAACGCATTGACGGTCTCCGGGGTGACCTCCTCCGGCACGCATGCCGCCTGGTTCGTCGTGGCGGGGTGTCCGGCATCCGTCCCGGCCGGAGAAACCGGTGAAGTGGAAATCGCCTTCGGGCCGACAAGCGGTGGCGCCGGATCGGCGGCCCTCCTCCTGTCTAATGACGCTACCAATTACCTCCTGAACGTCAGGGGCGAAGGCAACTATTCGCTCTATCCTCCTTCCGGACCCTCCGCGGGCGGAAATCTTTTGACCATCACCAACCTGGTTCTGGAGACGGGGGACACGATCACCAACGTTCTCGTGGATGCGCAGGAGGCCTTCATGGTCGACGCCGGAGCGGACTGGGTGACGGTTCTCATGCCGGCTCATGTGGACGGGATGGTGGATATTCTTGTGCAATCGACCTTGCTTGGGGATACGTTATTGGTGAATGCCTATGCGTACAATCCCCAGGGGGTCATTGGTTGGACCGAGTACGGACCCTTCGGATGGCAGGCCATGGATGAAGACATGAACAGTACGGTGATACGCATGGTCCCTGACGGGAGTGGCGGTCTCTATGTCGCCGGCTACTTCACAGCCATCGGAAATTCCAATATCAATTATATTGCACGCTGGGCGGGCGATCATTGGAGCAGTTTGGGCGCCGGGGCCAATAACTATGTACTCTCGCTGGCAACCAATCCAACCAACGGGTACCTGTATGCCGGCGGTTATTTCACCTTTATTGGCGGAATCACAGCCAGCCGCCTGGCAGAATGGAATGGCGAGGCCTGGACCAATCTGGCCAGCGGTATGAACAGTTCTGTCTTTGATATCAAGGTGGACACCAACGGGCACGTCTATGCGGCAGGCGCGTTCACCACGGCTGGGGGCGCCAGCATGGCGCGTATCGCCAAATGGAATGGCGTGGCCTGGACCAACCTGGCGGAAGGCCTGTCCTCGACCTGTTACGCCCTGGCGATGGATTCCAATGGTTATCTTTACGCGGGCGGCTCCTTCACGACGGCAGGCACCTGTTCGGCTGTACGCGTGGCCATGTGGAACGGCGAGACCTGGACGAACCTGGGCAGTGGCGTCAGCTCAAC
>RZZM01000494.1 GCA_009929845.1 Spartobacteria bacterium | reverse complement strand
ATGACTTCTCCGACGCGGCTGATGGCCGCGCGCGAAGTCTCCCAAAGCTTTGACCAATGGCGAAATTTATCGACTTTTTCGTAGGCGGTATCTAAAGCGCCAGATGCTTTTTCCAAATCTTCCAAATCTTCTTTTGCCGCCGTTGCATTTTCGCCAGTCAAGCCAAGAACTCCAACCAAAGCCTCGACTGAACCGACTATTTTACTTAGCTCTGTCTGACTCCCGTTAGCTTTTCTGGCTAACTCTTGAACAGCCTCCTGAAACGTTCTTGTTTTGGACCATCCATCTCCAAGATTGTTGTTTAATGCACGAATTGATTCGCGTATCTGCGTCATGGCCTGGGCGGTGGGGGTGCCCTGTTTTGTAAGTGTGGCTGTGGCGGCGAGGATCTGCTCGATGCCGATGCCGGTGGAGGCGGCGAGGGGGGCGACAGTAGAAAGGTTTGAGGCTAGATCGGAAAAGGTTGTCTTGCCGTTGGATACCGTCTGGAACATCAAATCGGCGACTTTGCCGGTGTTATCGGCCTCGATTTTAAAAGCGTTCAGGACGGTGGTTATGCCATCGACGGCAACGGCCACATCGGAGCCGTCGGCTACGGCCACCTTGGAGGCAGTTTCAAGAAATTTGAAGACGTTATCTTCGGGGACGCCGGCGGAAAGCGCCTGATAGAGGCCGGAAGAAATTTTATCCTTCGCAACACCCAGCTCCATTGAAAGATTGCGCACCTCGGTGCGCATTTCTTTAAAGCCCATGGTGGAGGACATGGTCCAGGCGCGCGCGATATTGATGTTATTCATGACCGCTTCGCGTACGGTCCCGGCAAGGATGCCGGCGAAGGCGAGGGCTTCGATTTTCAGGCTTTTGAACGTGTTGAGAAAGCTTGAGCCCATTGATTTAATTTTTGAACCAAGCTCTTTAAAGGCCGTGCCTGTTTTTTTGGCGGCCTGTTCGGTGTCGCGCAAGCCTTTTTCGGCGCGGCCGGAGGAAGTGTCGATGGCGCCGATATCGCGGGCGGCATCGGCGGCGCCGGTGCCGGATTTTGCGAGTTTGATCAAGATTTCGAGTACTTTATTGGCCATTGTTTTATCCTGCGGCGTTAATTTTTGCTGTAAGCCAGTCCTGGAGCTGATCCTGTACACCATCAAGCATTTTGGCGTCGGTGGGCAGGACGGAGTGGTCCGCCGATTGTGTCACTGATTTTACGAGCCAGTAATAGACCCCGGAGGAGGGGACGCGCTTTTGATTTTTGTATTTTTTGTGTATGAGGGCAACGGGTGCAGGAGCGCCGTTGCGCATCCGGAACATGAACACGAGTTGGCTGCGCAAATTGCGGGCGCGTTTGCCGTATGCGGCGCTGTTTGCTGGGATGGTAAGATATTTGCGGTTAACCGGCTTTATGGTGCCTCCATAATACCGTTGAGCAATAGCCGGATGAGCGATTGAGAGCAGGACATCCGCGCCGGAGCGTTGCCAGGAGGTGGCCTGGGCAAACTCTGCGTATAAGCCTGTTGGTTTTGCGCCGAGGCGGGTGGCTGCTTTGTGGGAGCCGGTGGCGTTTTTTTGCTCGAAGTGCTCCATAAGGATAAGTTTCCCGGCCTCGCCGACGGCGGTCTTCAGGGCCGGATCGTTGAGGCCGTCGATGAGGGCCTCAATCGCGGGGCTGGCTGTATCTCTGATGGTTATTCCGTATGCCGTCATTTGACTAACCTTTGATCCTGTGTATATTTAATGTGCAGCTCAGGTGCGTTTTGGACGTATTCCGAAGGATTTTGCATAAGGACACCTGAGCCCCATCTAATTTTCATTTCTTTTAAACAGTGACACCATAAAAAGCCGCTTTGTTTTAACTATGTATGTTGCGCGCATGTTGTGTACCCAGGCGTGAATAGTTGGTGATCCGGATTGTTTATCTTGTTCTCCACGCTTCACAACGTCCCATTCTAATTGCGTTTCTGGAAGCGATGTAATGTCTTCGCGGGTAATTTGGTTCCGGTCATTGGATAATTCGCCGTGGCGTTGCAGGATGTGCTCCATGTATGATTTATCAAGGCGTAGTGCTTTATCTGCTATGTCGATGCTGAGTGTGTCTTCTGCGAGTTGTCGGTTGTGGTCTGAAACCGGGAGAAAGTTTGCTTTTGTTGGTGTGCCGGTGGTTTTGTTTATGACGGCATCATACATATCCCCGAGGGCTTTTTTTGCGGGGATGATGTGTAGGGCGTTGTCAATGATTTGCAACCGGCCTTCAAGACTGTTGCTGAGGCGTTGCACAAGTTCGGGTGGCATGGTTTTTGTGGATGCCTGAAGGTCCTGATTGAGGGTGCGTTTCTGGGGTTTGAGTTCTGTTTTTTCGTCGATGAGCCCGGCTTTGATAGCGGTGGTGCGGTTGACGGGCTTGATCCACATACCGGACTGGAAATCGAAGGGTGGATATGGGCGGCCAAAGCGGGATAGTGTGGTCCAGATGGGGCTGGTTTTCAGGGCGATCATGCGGCCGTTGTAGAGGGTTCCGCCTTTGTCGAGCCAGCGTTGGATCCAGTCGCGGGGTTCTTTGCGGTATTTGAGCCGGTAGAGCTCCTGAGCGGGGAAGGCGGACAGGACAGCGGGATCGTTGGCCTGGATGAACTGGCCGTAGCCGCGCGCCTCGGCTGTGTTCATTTCCGCAATAAGTTCCAGGCGGCGGGTGCTGCTGAGGTCCTGAAGGGAGCCTTCTTTTCCTTTTTCGGGGGTGTAGCCGATAGACTTGAGGTACTCTCGCATTTCCTCCTCGAAGCGGCCTTTGTCCATGTATTCGCCTGGCTTGCGGTTAACCGGATCGACGATCTTTGTGATGCGCTTTTTGGCTTCGGCGAGGATGTCGGCGTCGGATACTTTGGCGCTGAAGAATGCACGCTCTGTGATATCGGCGTTTAGCTGTTCGAGTTCGCGGCTTGATGCGGTGGTGGGCATCAGGCCTTTTGACTCTATGAGCCTGGTGGCCTCCTTAAAGGATATGGGATTGCTGACACGCATTACTGCCAATCGTT
>RZZM01000493.1 GCA_009929845.1 Spartobacteria bacterium | reverse complement strand
CCCCGTCTATCCCAAAGAACCCGCGGTGCCCCCGGGCTCTACAGAGTAGCCGCCCTCCAGGTTTGCTGTACAAACATAACCCCTGGAGGGCGAGATTCCCATCGAGCCGGCTGGTTCCCGTGCCCCGTCTATCCCAAAGAACCCGCGGCGCCCCCGGGCCCTCCGAATCCCTGTGTCACTTTACATTCACGAGGTAAGGAGTTCTGACCTTAACGACTGTTCTTTTAAGAAGCCGAGCAGCAGTTGTCGAGCATCGCGTTCAGGGCCTGGGGTGACAGGGGTTTCGTGATATAGTCGTCCATGCCCGCCGCCAGGCAGCGCTCCCGGTCACCGGGCAGGGCATCCGCGGTCATGGCAATGATGGGCAGGTTAGGGTTCTTGATCCCGGTTTGCGGATCACGCATCATGCGCGTGGCCGTTAAGCCATCCATAACCGGCATCTCGATATCCATCAACACGGCATCAAATGGTTCCGCCTTTGCAAGGGCCAGGGCCTCCTCGCCGTTTTTCGCGGACAGGAATGTGTGACCAGCCCGATACATGGCCGATTCCGCCAACGTCAGGCTGCCGGGATCATCTTCCACAATCAAAACGCGCAGGGACCGACCGGATGAAGGCGCCGCCGCCCCTCTCGCCTCATCCGTTGTGGAGGCGTTCTTGTCGACCCCCGCAAGTATCGTAAAGAAAAAGGCGCTTCCCTCACCGGGCGCGCTTTCCACCCACATCTTGCCGCCCATTAATTGCACCAGGCGGGATGCAATCGCCAACCCCAACCCCGCCCCGCCGCCGTAATCGACCGCATGCGACGGATCGGCCTGCGTGAAACGATCAAAGATGACCGCCTGGCGATCCGAAGGAATACCAATCCCTGTGTCCTGAATCCTGAAGAGCAGGGCGATTTCATCCTCTTTCGGCCGCCGTTCCATTCGCGTTTCGCGGCCATGCTGCACGCGCAGGGAGATACACCCGGTCAGCGTGAACTTGATCGCGTTGTTCAGCAGGTTCAGGATGATCTGCCGCAGCCGTAAACCGTCCGCCACCAGGAACTCAGGTACGTCCGGCGCGACCTCGTATTCGACGCGCAAGTTCTTTTCGTCGGCCATCGGGGTTATCGAGGCGATCATATCGGACACGATCGGACGCAAGGCCAACGGGGCCGGCTGAAGAACAATCCGATTCGCCTCGATCTTGGAAAGGTCCAGCACGGCCGAAATCAGATTCAACAAATCGCGGCCCCGCTGCCGGACAATGCCTACCCATGAGCGCTGTTGCTCCGTCAAATTCGGCGCCGCGTCCAGCAATTCCGTGAACCCGAGAATCGGATTCAACGGCGTGCGCAATTCGTGGCTCATGGTCGTCAGAAACTGGCTCTTGGCCACGTTCGCTGCCTCGGCCTTCTCCGCCAACTCAAGCGCCTGCCGCGCTGTATGCTCCAATTGAAGGTTTGCCTCCCGCAATGCTTCCTCCGCCCGCTTGCGCTCGGTGATGTCGGAGAATGAGGCCATCATGCACAGCGGACGTCCATCGGGATCGGCAACCAGCGAGGCCGAGACTTCGACCGGAAAGTAAGAGTGGTCCTGCCGTGCGGCGACCATTTCGCCACTCCATGCGCCGCGCTCTTTCAAGACCTCCACAACTTTGACAGCCTCGTCGGGCGTACGCCAGAATTCCGTGGCTGGTCGTCCGATAACCTCCGCGGCATCCTGATACCCCCAATGCTTAACAAACGAGGTGTTGACATAGGAAAGCAGTCCATCGAGGTCCGCCATGGCAATCGCGTTGGAAGCGGTTGCCAGGGCCATATCCTTGATGTGCAGGTCCTCTCGCCGCCCATATTCCCCGGTCACGTCCCGGAAGACGAGTACCGCACCGCGAACCAGTCCGTCGGCATCGCGTATCGGCGCACAGGAATCGGCGACCTGGTATTCCGTCCCATCTCGCGCGATAAGCACGGTATGATTGGCCAGCCCCACGATCAGTCCATTGCGCAGCGTGCGCGCCACCGGATTGTCAACGGCCTCACGGGTATGCGCGTTGATAATGCGGAACACCTCTTCCAAAGGACGCCCTGCCGCCTCGGCGCTGGTCCATCCGGTGAGGGTTTCGGCCACGATGTTAAGGCTTGTTATCCGCCCTTCAAGGTCACAGGCGATCACCCCGTCGCCGATGGAACGTAAAGTAACCTTGAGGTGTTCTTCACTCACCCTCAACTCCGCCTGCCGGTGTTCCGTCTTGACTTGCTGCTCCAGCAGTTGCAAGTCCGCTTCGATGGCCGTCTGGAAATGCGCCAATATCCTCTTTTCCCTGTCGGTGAAGAGTCTTTCCTTGTTGTCCAAAACACAAAGGGTCCCATAGGGCTTACCGCCGGGGAAGTTGACCGGAAGTCCCAGGTAGGCGATCATCCCCAGCTTGATATCCGGATTATGATCCCAATGGGGGTCTTTGAGGGCATTGACAACCGCCAGTTGCTGCTGGCTCTTGATCACCGTTTCACAATATAGGCCGTACCATTTTTCTTTGTCGCCCGCATGATAGGGGTTGCCCGGGGTATTGCTGGAAACCGCCACCTCCATGTACTCATCCTCGGTCTTCATGACCAGGGCCACCGGAATATCTGCTAATTCCGCAAGCAGGTTGGCGTCCGCCTGCCACTTGGCGATCAATAACGGCGGGATATCCGCAAAGCCGATCCCTCCCCATCCACAATCGGCACATTTGCCCTCTGTGTTTTTCTTGTTCATTTACCAGTCACCTTCACTTCACGCCCAAGCTGATCACAAACTGGACTTGACGCAAAATAATTGAAAAGTCATTGGAATTCCAACATTAATTGCGACGGGGTTTGATAAATCAAACCTTATCCGACTTATGCTTACCGACGCCGCCTCAGCAAGTTTTGAGGCGAGTTGCGCGCAGACCGACGCCCGCGTCAACAGCATGCGCTAACCCACCTTTCCAACCATTGGAAAAAGTTTCCAATCATTGGAAAAATAAATCAAAAAGTTTCCAATCATTGGAAAAATAA
>RZZM01000492.1 GCA_009929845.1 Spartobacteria bacterium | reverse complement strand
GCGGTCCATCGTTTGCACGTAGACGCGCGCGAGCATGAGGACATCCACCGCCATGCAGGCCACCAGCGCCCAGGCCGCGACCAGGCGGACCAGGGGTTGCGTCCCGAACAGCTTCGTGCGCATGGCCCATATAATGCCGATCGCCAGCAGGATCATGATCCCGCCCCAGGTCAACGCGAAAATGCGGTTGTTGACAATGACATCGGCCACCTGAGCCCACCCGGCCTGCGCGGTCTTGGCCACCGCATCGGCGGACCCGGCCGCCAGGAACATAGCGCCCAACAGCAGGAGCGCCCCCACCCCGGCCACGCTGTACATCAGGCGTTTCGCGGCCTTGCCCTGCAACGCATCCCGCAGGCGCGCGCCGGTTGCGCCGACCAGCCCCTCCATCCCATAGGCCGCCACGATCCCGAGGACCAACTGGAAGACCTGCAGAAATTTGTTGGGGTTACGAATGGAAGAAACCATCGGCAGCATGGCGAACAACCGGTACAGGGGAAAATACTTACCGAACGAAAGCAGCAGGGAAAGCGCCAGCGCGCAGCTCCAGAAAATCATATCCCGGTAGTAGTTGGTTTCGCTCTTGCGCCCCGCCCAGGCAACCAGCCCGGCCCAGCACAACAAAATGAAAGGAATACTGCCGAGATACTGGCTCTCCAGCTTGAAGTTCTGGAAGCCCTGGCCGGTCTCTTCCCAACCTGCCGAACGCCCCATGCGGCCCCAGTACGGCCCCGTCGGCTCGCCGCTGCGCCACCCCAGGTAACCAGGCGCGATAAAATCAATGCACTCCTCCGGCGGCCAGCTCCACTGGGTGATAAACTCCCACTTCGCCTGCGGCGATTCTTCCCCGTCAACCGAAGCCACATCTTTGACACTTTGTTTGTATCCGTCATAGAGCGGATGGATCGATATCATTGCCGTCATGAGCAGGAGGGGCGCCAGCACACGTAACGAGGCGCCCGTATCCGCGCCATACTCGCGGATGAGGGCGTACACCGTGTACGGCCCCAAAAACATGGCAAAAAACAACGCGACGTCCGGTTGTTCCAGGAACATGCCACCCATCGCCCCGCCGGCCAGCACGCCCAACCAGGGGCTCTTCCGCTGCACCGCCAGCTCGGAAAGCCATAAATACAGCGCGGCAAACATCAGCACGCCGAATTTGCCGATATGCCCCGCATAGGTCAGCGTGAAATTGCTGCCGACCCAGAACGCGGCCAACGCACCGGCCGCGCAGGCGGCCCAGTGCAGGCGGCGCGCCCGCAGGAACAACGCCAGGAAAAAAGAGGCCATCACCAGGTCAATGGCATGTATCCAGTTGACAAAAAACTTCAGCGGCAGCAACCAGAGCAGCACATTGGTCCAGGTGACATTCAGCAACTGCGCGACACCGATGAGCACAGAATCATCCCATGCGCCCGTGAACCCATGTGGAATCAGGGTACGGCGCATGGCGATCGCTCCGATGTTGTCATCGGTCGTGAACAGGATTTTTCCCGGCGGCAGCACCGCGTGATACACCAGCATCGCGAAAAGTGCCAGCCCGATAAACAGATACAATGTTCGATTTTTCGGAAGCTTCATGTGGAACGGCCCTTTCTGGAAATTACAGGCGCGCGACGGCGCTATATGGCCTTGAGCACGACATCACAGATATGTTCGATATCACCGCGGTCCAGCGCCTGGTTATTCGGCAGGAAGAAACCACAATCGTACAGGGTGGTCGCCACCGGGCCTTCAAACGCGCCGTAGCGGACCTTCCAGAACGGATGCTGCCCGAGGTTGGCGGCGGTAAACAGGCGCGTATCAATCTCATTGTCGTTGAGTACCGAAACAATATGCTTGCGCTGTTCGGTGGACTCGGCAATGGCGCAGAACGAGATGCTGCTGATCACATCGCCGGGCATGCATTTCGCGTAGCGCATCTTGTCGCCGATGATTTCCTGGTACATCAGGTGGTTGGCCACCCGTTTGGCAATGATGCCATCCAGGTGTTCCAACTGGATCATGCCGATATACGCGCTCAAGTCTGTCGAGCGCAGGTTGTACCCCGGAATGACGAAGGTAAAGGGCGAGTGAAAATCATCAACGCCGTGTTTGGCCACCAGCCGCGCGTATTCCTCCTTGGGGAGGTCCTTGCACCAGCCGTGGCTGCGGAGCATCAACAGGTGGTAATACATTTCCTCATCATCCGTACACACCATGCCCCCTTCAATGGTGGACATATGGTGTCCGTAATAAAATGAAAACGCGGACATCAGCCCGAAGGTTCCGACCATCTGCCCCTGGTGGCGCGCGCCGTGGCTGGCGCAGCAGTCTTCGAGCAGGTTGAACCCGTATTTTTCCCGCAGCGAGAGAATCGGCCCCATGTTGTTCGGCACCCCCAGCTCGTGTACCAGAATCACGGTGTCGGGATGTTCTTTTTCCAGGATGGCTTCGAGAGAAGCGGCGTCCATCCCGAAGGTCATGGCGTCGGTTTCACACATGGTCGGTTCAAACCCCAGTTGCATGGAGGGGGCCACGGTCGTGACCCAGCCCGTCGCGGGCACTACCACCTTCCGGTTGCCCGCGCGACCGGATGAGTCCAGCGCGGCATACATCAGCAAATCCGCCGAAGAACCCGAATTGCAAAAGACCGCGTACTTGGTCCCAAGCCATTTTGCCCAGGCCTCCTCAAAACGGCGCGTTTCATTCGCCATCGTCAACCGCGGATACTCGCGCAACCATGCGATCACCCGTTCCAAATCCTGCTCGCCAATGGTATCCACCGCCAGGTCCAGCGGACGGCTTCTAAATGTGTGTCCTGTCATAAAATCCTCATATTCCATTCTCATCCTGCAACCTGCAAGCCGCAACCTGCAACCTCCTTCCGCCCAAGGCCCAACGAAGGAAGCACGGGACATTATGAAAAAAAACAGCCTTTTGCAACACGTATTATGGCGGAAGTTCAGAACTCCTTACCTCGTGGAGGGTAACGTGACGCCCGAGCGTTTCCGCCCACGGGAGGGTCATTGTCCTCAATGACCGGG
>RZZM01000112.1 GCA_009929845.1 Spartobacteria bacterium | reverse complement strand
ACCGCGTTGAAAAGACAACCGGCCACGCCGTCGAACAATTCGCGCATGATGCGCAAATAGGCGAACGGCTCATCATGCAGACAGGGGACCAGCAAAGTTTTTCGCGGATGAATCTGCGCGGCCCGCCAAACGAGCCCGAACAGATAGGGTCCGGCGAGGATGGCGTCATAGCGCGCGCCTTCCTCCCGCAAATGGTTGTACAGCGCCTGGCTGTTGACGTTGTTGTCCATCCAGGCGCGTTCATCGGCCTCGGAGACATCCCCCCCATTACAGATGGAGGTCTGGATGCGCAGGAAGGTGTCCAGGTTCCGATCCTCATCGACCGGAAAACGAAGCAGTTCGATGTCCCCCACCCGGGCGCTTCCGGCCGGACGTTCATTTTTCCACGTAAAGTGGTTTTCCGCGCAGGTGGTCAGGAAGGTCACCCGGCATCCTCGCGCCGCCGTATGCTCCGCCAGCCTGCGCAACAGCGTTTCCGCGCCCCCGAGGGTATTGCCTTCGGCAAAGCGGGGACAGACAAACGCGATATGTTTGGGTGTGGCCATAGTGATCGCGCGGCCCTCTATGCCTTGTTCCGCTGTTCGAGTTCGGTGATGCGCGCTTCCATCGCCTTTATCTTCTCGGCATATTTTTCATCGATGCCCTCGATCGCCGTGACCAGCAGTCCGTTCACCTCGTTCTGCTGCGACCAGAGACGGTAGGTGTAGAACTTCAACAGCTTCCAAAGCACCTTCTTGAAGGTCACCAGCAGCGGCGCCAGGCACTTCCTCCGCTCACGGATTTCAAAATCCGAGATATCCACAAACACCGCTTCACGCAGGCATTTCAGATAAAAGCCCAGGAACTGGTCCTCGTTGCGCAGATGGACCAGGTTGGTTCGTTCCGCGCGGGCCACACGGGCATCGGTATAGATACCCTGCTCCCATTTCCGGGCGACGGTCGCCTGGATATCACGGACGATTTTTTCTACATCCACACCCGGTGTGGCGATTTCAAATATTGCATCACTCATTGCGCACCTGTCTTTGGCCTTTCAGATAAACTGCGCATACCATGAACAAAACCGGGCATTTATGCAATGCCCGGTTTTACTCATTTTTTCAAGAGAGTATTTTTGTATTTTCAGAACTCCTTACCTCGTGGAAGTTAAAGTGACACCAGGACGTTGTCCTGGGCGGGATCGGCAAGTTAAAGAGTGCGATTAGGATCGGCGATGAACACGCCTCGTCTGTAAGTTTTTCAGGCTTCAGCCTGCCGCTCGTTGTTCAGGCTTTAGCCTGCCGCGCACGGCGAGCCGCGCACGCAATGGAAAAGTGCAGGAGCGACAACAATATGGGATAAACGGTAAAAAATGGCTGTTTCTGCTGTTTTTTGGGTCAAAAATGGTCATTTTTTGCAGAAATTCGGCATTTTTCACTGAAATCTGGCTATTTAACGGCATTTTTCCCGGAACGTGCGCGGCTCGCCGTGCGCGGCAGGCTAAAGCCTGAACAACGAGCCTCTTCCCGCGTTGGGATTATGCGTGATGCCCTATGTAATCGTCGCCCATCCTATCGCACGCTCTCCATGGCCCTTCTCCGCGGAGCAGCCTCCGGCTCCAGAGGCTGTTCGGTGATTTCGTGTGTCAGTTTATTTTTTCAACACCTATTTGCGGCCTATTCCACCACAAAATTGATTTCCATGATTTCGCTGGGACCACCGGTGGAACGCCGGTATTCCATGCGCAGTTGGGTCTGCCCGACGCCAACGGCCTTGAACGGCCAACGTTCCTGGCCGGGCGCGCCGATAAGATCGCTGTCCGCCTTGAAGGAGGACTCGCCATTGCGACTGACAACGCTTTCATCAAGGCGTGTCAGATACCACATGTAGCCCGTCGATGGCTGACTGCCCAACACGATTAAGATTTCGCGTCCGACCGGCAGCGTAACCGTCGACCCGCTGTGCACATCGGTCAACACGATTTCGTTGTCGTCATCGTCCGAATCGCAGGAAACATTTAACAACATTGCCAGTCCCAGCAATACACACCATGCGTATTTATTCATACCTTGTTCTCCTTCTTGTTTTCATGCGACCACCGGTCATCGGCAACCGCACATTCTTTTAAGACACTCTTTTCATTCAAATGTTGAATCTCAGTACCGGATGGCGCTTCCTTCATAGTTCCAGTCAAACATCCCCGGCATTCCCGTGGAACTGTAGAGGATGAACCAGCGGCGTCCATCGGCCCAATGCACGGCGATGTCCGCCTGGCCGTCGCCGTCATAGTCGGCGGGAACGGGGCACGCATCCGCCCAGCCCCACTGGACCTCACGCAGGGCGCCGCCGCTGCCGCTCAGGCGAATATACCATGTCCCGCCGACGGCATCGTATACGGCGACATCATCTTTGCCGTCGCCATCATAATCCGCCACCACCGGCGTCACCGTGCTCCAGCCCCAGTCCACCATCCACAGGCCGACGGTAGAAAGCCGGATATACCAGCGCCCCTGCGCAGGATCATAAACAGACGGATCGGTAATCCCGTCGCCGTCAAAATCCCCCGGCGCCGTTAACGCGGCAGCCCAGCCCCACTGGATATTCCACGCATTGGTGTCGGCGCTGCGCCGGATGTACCAGGTTCCCTCGTCCAGATGGTAGACCGTGACGTCCTGCCGTCCATCGCCGTCAAAATCGCCCCGCACGGGGTCCGCCGACACCCAGCCCCAATCCAGGGTCCAAAGGGTCATATCGGGATTACGCCCGTACCACCGTCCGTATTCCGGCCAATAGACCGCCGGTTCGGTCCGGCAGCCGCCGCTATAGGCGCCGGGGGTCGGACGGGCATCCTGCCACCCCCAGGTAATCAGTTCGGGCTGGCCGTCCGAACTGCGACGCACCGCCCAGACGCCCGAGGTATCGCAATAGACCGCCACATCCGCGATGCCGTCGGCATCGAAGTCCATGTAGGCGCCCCGAGCCCCGGCGCCGGAGGCGTCGCTCAGGGCGCTGGTCACGCCCGTGAACTCGGATACAATCCGGTAATAGCGGATTTCTCCGCAGGCGATGACATCTTCCCAGGCTGTTGTCCCCGCGGGCAGCGTGGCGACGCGCGTCAAGGCGCCGGTGGCGGTTTCGGCGCGGTATATGCCGTAGGCGCTTGCATTGACAACACCCTGCCAGTTCAACCGGATGCGGCCGGCCCCGCCCACGCTCGAAAAGCCGGCGGGAACCAACGGGTATTCATAAGCGCCCATATCCACCTGCGCGCCGATGATGCGCGGCGCGCCGATCAGATCAAAGGCCTCATTCATCCAGTAGTCGTTGTTTCCGGTGTTGATGCAAGGCGACGCGGCCTGCACCCGGTAGTCATCGGCGCCCGCATCGGCAAACAACGGATCGGCATCCATATTGCCGACCCCGTTCGTGTACAGCGGGTCCGCGCAACTGTAATTCATCTGCGCTTCCTCGTTGTCCCCATCCACGCCGTATTCGTCGAAGGACGCGGCGGTATTCCCGTAGATAATGGAATCGGTCACCTGCCCCCCGGCGATAAAGCCAACGCCGCCGAAATCACCGTTGGCGACATTCCCGGCGATCGTGCAATTCCGGAGAATCCCGTCCCTGGGCTCTTCGACATGCTCATTGCGCGTCAGCATGACGCCGCCGACATCCCCTTCCGCTTCATTGCCGTAGACCAGGCAGGAACGCAGTTCGCCGCCGCTTTCGAGTCCCACGCCGCCGACGGTGGCTTCGGAGTAATTTTCATAGATCGCGCACCGGTCGACCAGGCCATTAAAAAAGACCCACACGCCGCCGCCCACGGCCGCGTGCTCGCCGTCGTTCGAGGCCGAATTATGGTAGATGGCGCAATCACTGATCAGGCCGCCATTTTCCAAGTGGATGCCGGCGGCATCCTTGGCGGTATTGTCATGGATATCGCAGCGCAACAGACGCTTGGCCGTGCCCTCGACGCCCTGCATCAGGCCGCCGCCACCGGTTCCGCCGACGGCATAGTTGTTGCGGATGATCGAATCGGCCAGGACGCCGTCATGGATCATCAGGAACCCGCCGCCGAACCAGATGCCCCACGACATCTCGATAATTGAATTACTGATCACACCGCCCTCGAAGAAACATGCCCCGGCGCCCATATGCGCAACATTGCTACTGATCATACTATCGACCACTTCGCCGCCCTTTTCCATAAAGACGCCGCCGCCCTGCCCGAGGTGCAGCAGGTTGGCGCGCACATCGCTTTCGGTCATCCGCGCATAATGCATCAACCGCACCCCACCGCCCTTGTCCACCGCCTCGTTCCACGCGATCAAGCACCGCTCGATCCGGGCATAATTCCCCGCCAGGATGCCGCCGCTGTAGAAGGCGGTATTGCTCACAATATCCGAATCGCAGATCACACTGTCGCCCACGGCATAGACGCCCCCGGCGGTTACATTGGTATTCCCGCAGGACGTGATGACACAGTTGCTGACGACGCCGCCCAGGATATAGACACCCGCGCCGTGTTCATCCAGCCCGTTGGCCACCGTCAGATTTTCCAACCGCGCGCGGTCGTGGTTGATTTTGATCACGCGCCGGACGCCTTCACCGTCCAGCACCGTCGCCTCGCGCCCCGCCAGACCGCGCAGGGTCACCGGACGTTCCAGACGCAATCCAACCGCCTCCGCGTACACCCCGGTATCGATCATCACCACACCATCCGCGTAACAGGCGTCCAGCGCCGCCTGCACATTGGTCGCCGCCGTGGCGAGGCTGGTAAACGGCGTCACATGCGCGCCGCCCCTGGAAACGTAATTGGTGAAGCGTCCTTCACGCACCTCGATGAGCATGTTTGCCTGCGACGTCCATTCCTGGTTGGAGGCCATCAGCGACACCGCGTAGGTTCCGGCCTGGGTCCAGACCGGCGTAATCATATAGGTGTTTTCGATGACGCTGGTCATTCCCGGCGCGGCGACCGTCCAGACATATCCCTGCGCCCGTCCGGCAATAGCGGCAAACAGCTCGACATCGTCATTCACGATCGTTCCGGATTCCCCGATAATATTCGCATGCAGGAGTCCGGTCTGATTGGTGGGAATGTATTCATCGCAGCCGATATCCACGGACCCGTCATAGACGCGCGCTTCGTCATCAATATCACGCCGATCGGCTACCACCTTGTTGGTGTTCCCGGCATTGATGCAGGGGGAGGCCTGGACAAGGTGTGGGTTGGCCATCCCCAGCAGGATGGGCGCATTGGTGATGCACCCCCCTCCTGTTTCGGATGGGGTGCAACAATACGACAGCGTACCGCCGTACACGTCCGTGTTTTCCGGCGCTTCATTGTAGTAAATAATACTGTTGTCGGCATGGCCGCCGACACTGAACAACCCGCCGGCCAGAGCGTACGCCTCGTTGGCCAGCAGGGTGCAGTTGAGCAACGCGCCGCCGTAGAGCATCATGACCCCGCCCCCCATCCAGCCCCGGTTGCCGCTCACAAAACAATCCCGCATTTCCGCCGCGTCCGTCAGATAGGCCCCGCCGCCGCCACCGTTTAACTCCGCCATGCTTTGCGCTTCATTATCATGAATCCGGCAGTTGCGCACCACGCAGTTCAGATTGGCATACACCCCGCCCCCGGCGCCGTACGTCGTATTGCCGTCGATAAGGCACCACTCCACACAGGCGGTCCCATAGGCCTTGACGCCACCGCCCGCGTTCTTGCTGAGCCCATCGACCACTCGGCCGTTTCGCAAGGTCCCGTCGAACACAATCGCCCCGCCGCCCATCAAGGCTGTGCCGTTTGTCAAGGTAAAGCCATCCACCACCGCCTGGGCGCTATCGATGTATACACAACGGGACCGGCGCCCGGCGTCAATCACCGTGTTGGTGTAGCCATGCATGGCCAGCAGGGTCATCGGCTTTTCGATGCGGACCTGCGCGGCAATTTCGTAACGCCCGGTGTCGACAACGGTCACACCGCCCGCGTAACAGGCGTCGATGGCCGCCTGAAGATTGGTCGCGGCCGTGGCCGCGTTGGTGTACGGCGCGATATGGGCGCCGCTTGTCGACACGTAATTGGTGAAACTGTCGAGCACATGCACCGTAACGGTCGCGCCGTTCATGCCCGCGCTGTTGGCCGCTTCCAGAACGACCTCATAAGAACCGACCGTATCCCAGGACGCCGTGACGCTGAGGGCATCGCCCACCGTATACCATCCCCCGTTGGTATGCACGCGCCATTGCAGGGTGTCCGCCCGGCCTTCCGTCAGGGAGGTAAACGGCGCTTCGGCATGCGTCAGCATGATATGGTACGGCAGGTCGATGGCTGCCGTCAGGGCATCCAGGATATTGGTGTTGACAAACTCGTCACACCCGATATCCACGCCGCCCTCCTGCAGGCGCGCCTCGCCGTCAATATCCACCTCGTTGGCGTTCACATGCTGGGCGTTCCCCGCGTCGCGACAGGCCGAGGCAAACAGGATATGCGGATTATACAGGCCGACGAGTCCGGGTTCGACCGCCACCGACACCCCGTTGGTTTGCGGAAACGCGCAACAGGCGTCAAACAAAGCAACCTCGCCATCGCCTTCACAGTGATAGTTATCCCCCGCCATGGCCCGGTTGTAATACATAATGCAATTGGCAACGGGCGTTTCATTGGAGCCCACGCCCGCCATATTCAGATAGAGTCCGCCACCCATACCCCGGGAGTGATTGTTGACAATGGTGCAGTTGACCAGATCGCCTCCATACCAAAAGACCCCGCCGCCGCCGTCATCCAGGCTCTCCGTCTCCGCCAGATTTCCACTGACAAAGCAATTACGCACGATCGGCGCGGCGCTTTCACCGCCCTGGTCGGTAATGCGCAACATGGAGAGCCCGCCGCCGCGCCCACCTTGCCCGGACTCGTCCAATATCGCCGTATTATCCAGGAACCGGCACCGATGAACCTCGGCCGCCCCCGCCACGTACAAACCGCCGCCATTGACCCCCGTGTTTTCCATAAACACACAATCATAAATGTACGCATAATATTCGCTGGTGGGCGGCATGAACGCGCCCCCGCTGCCCTCACAGTTACGCACCACACAATTGGATAATGTGCCCGCCAGCAACATCACGCCGCCGCCTATCTGATCGACCGGCGACATGGATTGATAGGCCGTCACATGCCCGTTGGTGATCGTAAACCCGCTCACCCGCGCGCCGTCGGCTTCCTGGGTGATCAGGACGCCGCGATAGGGATTTTGCTCGCTTTCAATATCCTCTTCGCGCCCGACGATAACCGTGTGGGCCGGACCGTTCACGCTGGTCAGATGCACCGCCTTGCGAATCAGGGCCCGGTTGAAGGTGATGTCCGAGGAGAAGGCCTCGCCGCCGGTGTCATACACACCGTTGGTCACCAGGACCGTACACCCGTGATCGGCCGCCTCCAGCGCGTCCTGGATACAAGTCGCCGCCGTATCCCACGTCGCGTACGGCTCGACCGGATTAGCGCAGGCGGCATCCACATAAAACACCGTCTGCGGTTCCGGGTCCGGCCGGTACTGCATCGAAAGCTTGAACAGGCCCTTATAGTCGACCTCCTCAACCTGCGTGGTCCAGGTCACGCCTCCGTCCGGGGAATAGTAAATAGTTCCGCCATCATAGTTGGCGCGCACCGCCCAGATATTTGTGCCGTCTGGCGCGCTGATGTCCATGGTATAGTCCCAGGTCACATGATTGGTCCAGGTCGCCCCGTTGTCGGCGCTCCACAGCACGATCGAATCACAGGCGGCCCACACCTCCTGCGTCCCCCGCGTGTAGACCTCATTCCCGTCTTTCGAGGTGTTTGTGTAGCGGGTTTCCCACACCGCGCCGGCATTGGTGCTGTAGAGGATCGTTTCATCCGCGCCGATGGCCCACACGCGCTGCGCGTCTACCGCCGAGAGCCCGAGCATATGGTCCACATTGGTCACCCCGCCCTGCGTCTGCTGCACCCAGACGGCCCCGCCATTGGTGGTGTAAAACACGCCGGCATATCCCAGCGCCGGGTCCGGACCGCCACTCACCCAGGCGGTCTGCGCGTCCACCGCCGTCACCCCCTGAAGCAACTGCGTGAATCCGCCGATCGAAACATCCTCCCACACCGCCCCGCCATCCACGGACCGCAACACCGTACCGGTGGCCCCCACCACCCAGACCACCTGATCATCCACCGCCCAGGGCTTGCTCAAATCAATTGCCGGTATCGTGTTCGTATCCCCCTGACGCGTCCAGGTCACCCCGTCGTCATCCGAATAATAGATACTGCCGTAGCCGCCGGTCTCGGCCCCCACCACCCAGACATGCGTATCCACGGACGCCACGCCACTAAGATTCACCCGATCAATCTGTCCCGTCCCCTGGCGGAACCAATCAACGCCATTCGTCGTCGCAAGCAACACCGCGCCCTCGCCGTCCACGCCGCCCGACGCCCAACCAACGAATGCCGCCTCCGACACCGCCCCGCACAGCCCCGCCGACAGCGCCAACACGCCCAATAAAAGTTTCCAATCATTGGAAACTTTTTTCCCCATTTTTCCAATCATTGGAAACTTTTCGCGGATTTTTTCCAACCATTGGAAACTTTTTGACGAATTTTTCCAATCATTGGAAAATTTGAGTTTATTTTTTCCAATGATTGGAAAAATGGTTTTCTGGTTCGATTGTGCCCGTGTGTTCATCTGACGCTCTCCTCTTCACTTTTTTTTGTAAAAATAGAATGCGCTTTTTTGTTTGCTTGCCGGCGCCGGCGGTTCCTCAAGGACGGGGGGCGCGCTTGGGGGTTCGGCGATGAGCGGGGCGGACGCCGCTTGAACAGGGGACGTGGTCGGCGCGATCGCGCGCGCCCCGAAGAGGTCCGGACGGACCGTGAAGACCAGGGCGCCGCCGATCCCCAGCAGGGCCAACGTCAGCACCGCGACCAGGCCCATCATCCGTTTTTCGGAACGTTCGAGCGCCGCGTGCAGCATAGCCTCGGAGGCCCCGGCGCGGTCGCCCATCTGCCGCGCCATATCGGATGATTGCCGACTGGTCGCATCCATCAGCTCCAAGGTCTTGTTGAAGCCATTCATGCTTTCGATCAGTTGACGATCGTGTTCGACACTGCTTTCAAACTGCTGCTTGACCAGTTGAACGACCTCGGTGTGCTGTTCGGCCGCGCGACCGACCGCCTTCAAGCCCTCGATGGCCTCGGGGATATTGTTCACCAGGGTTTCCTGCCGACGGGACTGCTCTTCGAGGTGATTACGGATAGACTCCATCAGGCCCAGCAATTGCTGATAGCCCGTTTGCAATGCCTCGAGTTGTTCCGTTCGTTTCGAGCGCCAGCCCATCCGGGCCAGCCAGCCCGGCTTTTCAACCGGAGAAGAAACAGGACTGATGTGTGTAACGTTATCCGACGGAGAGGACGCATTCCCCGTTTCATCATGTGCCCTGAAAACCTGAAACCACTTCACACCATTGTCTCCGATATCCTTTTTTTGCCGACGCATATTATAGCAACCGCCCCGCAAATGAACAGCCCTTTTTCTTCGTTATCTCTTGACCTGCGAAGCTGCGTTAAAGCAGGTTCATGGTTTAAAAAACGATTTGACATGTCACCCCTCCTGAAAAAGCGTCCATTCGACCGGTTGCAGGCCCCTTGCCTGTTCAAACAGGCTACCGTGAATTACGGCACTGTAGTATGGCCTGGTAATATCGATATTGCGCCTGAAACGCTCTGGGACCAGTCAATCCCCCTTGCATAGTAACGCGAACACATAAACTCTCCTTCGCTTACACCCGTATTTATGATTATCAGTCCCAGCAAATAGGGGTCAGAGTACCAGTATTTAAGTATGGCCCGCGCAGAATAAATTTGGTCAGGTCTTACGCCAGACGGAGCGGATATCCTCCCATGTGGCGATATGCGCCACGTGATAGAAGCCGCCGATCATGGCCATGTACAGGGCGCCGCAGGCAAAGAGGCCGGCCACCGGATAGTCGGACAGGGGCAGGTACAGGAGCACCGTGATCCCCGCGACGGCCAGCACGCCCAGGAGGATATGGCCCATCTCCCGCCAGGCCACCAGGCGCGACAGGGGGATCGTTGTCACGCGTGACAGCCTCGTCACATAGAACGTCGCCAGAAGCCAGTAGGAAATCACCGTTCCCCATGCCGCGCCATTGGGTCCGAAATGTGAAACCAGGGTCACTGAAAGCAGCGCGTTGCAGACCAGCATGAGGGCGCCGCCGGCCACGACCGTACGCGGACGGTTCAGGGTCATGAACGGCATGGCAAATCCCGTGGTGCGCAGCGGGAGCAGCAAGGCATAGATGCGCAGCGGAACGGCGCTGCCCAGGTATTCGCGCGAATACATCAGGGTGGCAATCTGCGGGGCCAGCGCCAGCAGCAGGCCCATGAACGGCAACAGCAGCACGGCGCACTTCAGCATGGTCTGTTTCCATAATCCGAAGGCCGCGCCGGTCCGGCCTTCCCGCACCTCTACGGTCATTTCCGGGGTGATAACCGTGATCGCCGAAAACGTAATAATGCCGATAAATGGAATCTCGATGGCCCCCAGGGAATAGACCGCGAACTGGTCCGGGAGGCACATAACGGACACCAGCACCTTGTCGAGCGCAAAAGCCAGGCTCAGCAGCATTGCGCCCAGGCCGAGGGGCAGTCCCATCCGGACCATGGCCAGAACGGGTTTAAGCCGGACAACGCCGACCGGACCAGGGCAGGCCCGCCACATGAGGATGAAGGCGCCGGCACCCACGAGCACCGCCGCGAGCGTCACCCCGGTAACCGCCGCTTCGGCCAACCCGAACAGCCAGGCCGCGGAGGCCGCCATGCCAAACAACAGCAACCGGCTGCCGACATTAAACAGCGCGAGTTTCCCGACCTGGTTACGCGCGGTGAGGCAAGGGGTAATGGACTCCATGGGCAGCATCAGCAGGGCGTATGGAGAAAAGATCAGCAGGGTCCGCACCAGCAGCGGATTACCGAAGCGGGCCGCAATCAAGCGGTTGCCGCCGAGGATGAGGAAGAGGAAAAAGCCCAGGCCCATCACCAGCAAAGGGAGGAGGTTTTCGAACAGCATACGCCGGGGATGCGCGGGATGGCCGGACAGGAAGAAATACAGGGCGTTGGGCAGGCCTAACAGCAGCAACGGCATGAGCGCCTGATACACCAACAGGGTCTGGTTATACGCCGCCAGTTCCACCTTGGAAAGGACGCGGGCCAGCACCATCGCCGTTAGAATCGCCATGCCCGAGGCCGCCATTTTCCCGGAGGAGAGAATCAACGTTTTCCAGGCGCGGCTGCGTTCTTGCGGTTCATGCGTCGGCCCGGCCCCGCGTATGGCAGGGTCAGTCATGCGGCCCCAGTTCCTCTTTGATGATGTGTGCCGCTATCTCGCGGTTCCGGTTCCTGAACAGGTAAACAATCATCTCGCCGAGGAAACCCGTCGAGAGGAAGAGCACGCCCAGGATCAGCATAAGCACACCCAACGACAGCAACGGCCGGAATGCGATGAAGCCGCCGCGGAGTTTGATGATGGTAAGATGAAGGCATATACCCAGACCAATCAGTATCTGCGCCACCCCCAGCTTGCCGAAGAAGTGCATGGGACGGCCGGCGTACTTGGTAAGGAATGCGACCGTCAACAGGTCAAAGAAGCCCCGCAAAAAGCGTTCCGGTCCGAATTTGCTGCACCCGTACCGGCGCGCCTCGTGCCGGACAGGGATTTCGGTTACCGCGAAGCCTTTCCAGTGCGCCAGGGCGGGAATGTAGCGGTGCATCTCGCCGTAGAGCGCAAGCGCGTCCACGACCTCGCGCCGGAAGGCCTTGAGCCCACAATTGAAATCGTGCAGGGACAACCCCGAGACCAGGGCGGTGATCCGGTTGAACAGGCGCGAGGACGCGCACTTAAGCCAGGAGTCCTGCCGGTCCTGTTTCCAGCCCACCACCAAATCCGCGCCCTCTTCGAGCCGGGCCAGCAGTTTCGGGATTTCCGCGGGATCGTCCTGCATATCGGCATCCAGTGTGATGACGATGCGGCCCTTGATTGAACGGAACCCTACATTCAGCGCCGACGACTTTCCAAAGTTGCGTCGGCAGCGAATCACACGCAACGCATCATATTCCCCGCGCAGGCGGCGGAGCGTTTCCATTGTCGCGTCCGTCGAGCCGTCATCTACCACCCACACCTCGTAGGCACGGCCCAACGGCGTCATGACGGCCGTCAGCGCCCCGATCAATTCGGGCAGACTCTCCGCCTCGTTGTACGCCGGAATGACTATGGATATACAATCGCTCATTATCTCTTGCATCTAAAAGACTTTCAGGCGGGAAACGTAGCCTCCCGCGCCCGCCAGGTCAATGCCCATATTGCCCGCGTTACCGAAGCGAACCCTGCGCCAGGTCCCCGATGCGCAAAAATGTTGTTCTTGTGGTGGCATTATGCGCGCGAGGTCTGGTACCATCCGTGTAAACAGACAGGAGATGGCATCGTGGAAATAACGGCGCATTGTGAACATGGCATCGTGCAACTGACGTTGGTCGGACGGCTGGACACCTTTGGCGCGAACGCCCTGGACCCGGCGCTGGCCGCACGGGAGCAGGACGACGTTTTCTGCGTGGTCCTTGACATGGCGCAGACCAGCTTCATCAGCAGCGCCGGGGTGCGCGTCCTGATGGCGCACATGAAGAAACTTAAAGCGCGTTCGGGGATGATGGCCCTCTGCGCCATGCAGCCATTCTGCAAAGAGGTGCTCGAGGCCACCGGACTGGCCGACTTTTTTCTTCAGTTCGATACCGTAGACGCCGCCCTCCGGCATGGCCGGCAGATTCACGCGGGCCTGGCCTGCGCGCGCCGCTGGGATACGTTCCCCCACCTCGATACGAATTGCGGCGCCCTCCGTTATCTGCCTGCCGCGAAAGAACCCGCCGCGATATGCGTGGCCGGACGTCTCAAGGACATCCAACGCGCGCAGGTGACGCCGCGCGACACCGCCGCCATGCCGTATCGGGCCGGGGAATATTCCATTGGCATCGGCGGAATGGGCGCGCGCCCGGAAGACTGTTTTTCGACGATGGGCGACATGATCACCGCCGAAAACATGATAGCCTGGCGTCCCACCGACACCCATCACCTGCCGGATTTTCTTGTTCCCCGGACCGAAAGCGCGCACCTGACGCTGCAGACCGCCTTCCGGCTTTCGCTGTCGGCCTCTTTCAACGAATGGATACTCTTTGACAGCGACCAGAAAGAAGGCGTCCCCCTCAAGCACCTGTACAAAGAACTTTTCCGCATCAGCCGGGAACGGCGCGCGGACTACCGGGGCGTCATGGCGCTGGCCATGCGCATGGACTGCGGACGCATCCGCGGAACGAGCCTCAAGCGCGCCCCCATCCAGGAGATGGCCCCCGCCAACGGCAAACTCATCGAACATCCGTCCAATGTCGAGACCTGGTTTGCCGGCCAGACCGAACGACCGGCCGGCGGCGCCGCGCTGCTGTGCGCCTTCGGCGCCAACCTCAAGGACGACCTGTCCGACTTTGACGAAGAACTCTTCAATCGGGTTTTTTACATCAACCCCACCAATGCCGCCACGCAGACGGAACTGATCCACGCCAACGGCATACTGTTTGAGCCCCTCGAAATGGATATCCGCCCCGGCGATATTCACACCGAGGCATCAAAACTCATCGATCAGGGACATTTCCTGGACATGTGCCGCGTCGACGACACCACCGAGGTTAAGCGCGCCCTGATCGGCATGGCCTACATCCAGGCCATTGAGGCGATCGACCCACCTGCCGCGGACATTCCCCGGCCGCCTGAATTCGACCTCCAACCCGCCGCACAAAAACGCCTCGCCTACTACAAAGGCCTGCACATGCGTTGACTCCATAGCGAAGAATGAATAGCGCCATGAGAATATCCAACCTGAGGACTCGTCACAACTCAAGCGGGAGGGTCGCTGTCCTCAGCGACTAAACATCGGGCGTTTTTGCCTTGCACCGCCCCCTGCGCACGCTGGTCATTGAGGACAATGACCCTCCCGGCGGTTTGGACGCCGCATACGGGACCAGCGCAAGCCGGGACAACTAGGTCAAGAGCAATAAGTTTGCGTCACTTTAACTTCCACGAGGTAACCCTGAGGGATGAGGGATGAAACTTGAGGGATGAGGCGTTGGATAAAAATTGAGAATACACCGCGATTACTCGCGAATCAGTGAAAATTCATTCTGCGGTTTGTTCAAGATCACCTTTTCTATCTGCGTGACA
>RZZM01000491.1 GCA_009929845.1 Spartobacteria bacterium | reverse complement strand
CGAGACCTGACGGATATCAAAGAAATCGCCGCCCACGGTGCCGCTCGGACGATAGAGCGTGCTGAATTGCAGGGCGCTGTCCTCCACGCTGCTGTCCGCGGGGAAGACCGGGTAGTTGGTCGGCATGACCGCCTGCTCGAGTTCGCGCGCCATGTTCAGGTCGTCTTCCATTTCCGCATTCTTGGCGCGTAACTGCTGCGCGTAGTCCTCCAGTTGTTTCTGGGCCAGGATACGCTCGGTGATATCGACCAGGGAAAGAACCATGCCGGCGACTTCGCCCTCGGGATTCAGGTTGGTGCTGACGGAGAGCTGTACGTAAAACGAGGTGCCGTCGATCCGGTTCATCTTTAATTCATTCCCCCAGGCTTCGCCCGCCAGGATGGTTTCGATGATCACGTCGGCATACGCCTCGTCGCAGAGGAAATTCCGGATATTTTTGGTGTGGGCCTCCTCGGGCGTCTGGAGCCCGAGCAGCATCATAAACGCCGGATTGCAATACCCCAACTGCCCCTCGATATCCGCGATGGCAATGCCGGTGATGGAGTTCTGGATCGCGTTGTACCCGGTGCGTAGTTGCTCCTCGGCCTGTTTGCGCAGGGTGATGTCCCGGATGAAAAAGCTCAGGTACACCTTGGTGGACAGATGCAGGTGATTCACGGAGATTTCCGCCGGAAAAATGCTGCCGTCCTCACAACTGCAATAGGCCTGGATCAGGACAAACCGGTCGTTTTCCAGGGTGCGGGTGATCGTGGTCAGCAGTGATTCGTCCGCCCCGGAGAGCACACTGAGGATATTGCGCTGACACAGGTCATCCCGCGAATACTGGAAAAACTGCATGGCGCGGACATTGACGCTGTTGATGTTGCCGGTCATATCCGTGATCAACACCGCGTCATAAATATTCTGCAGCAGTTCATTGAAATCCTGCCCGCCCATGGTGGTCATCGGGGCCTTTTTCGGAATGCGGATCACCGTGCGCGGCTGACGCTTGTTAACGTCGGCGGCCATCCGTTCCGCGCGGGCCTGCTCCATCAGGTCCGGGCTGATGTCAATACGCATCGTCGAGGAATAAAATTCTTCTTCCGACATGGGCCTATTACTCCTTCCCGTCTAGTATCAGTTTCGGGGCATCCAGGAACGGATGCTCCTTCGCGGCGAACTTCCACCCGGCGCGGTGTTCGTTGTTCTCATCCCCGGTAACCATGAAGGTAACCAGGTTGCCTTTTCGATTGTTTATATAATCTACCAGCGCGGTGCGCGCTATGGAATCAGAATTTTTAAAACTAATCGGCTTGCCCATTTCCGGGTTGGCTTCCACGGGTCGCTGCATGAGCAGCATGGCCTCCGGGCCCATCTTGCCGGCCCGGCGGGGATCATTGCCGGGGGCGTTGTCCCAGGTCAACGGCTTGCCCAGCGTATTAATGCCTCCGCCCCCCTCCGGCCAGTCTTCATAACTCTTCAGGCCCCACAGCATGAGCTGGTAGGCCCCCTTGTTGGCATTTTTCCCGCCTCCGCCGACGGTCAGGACCAGTTCCGCGTCTTTGACCGGCTCCGCGGCGCGCCCGCTCAGGTCGAACTTCATATACACCTTGCGCACCAGATGAATGCCGGCTTCTTTGCCCGCCTTGACCCACAGTTCCTGCTCGGCGCCGAAATTATCCGCCGCCGCGCCATCCTTGGCGCCCTGGATGAATGTGTCGCCACCCTTGCCGTCTTTGGTCGTTACCGGGCCTGTTTTTACTTCGGGCGTGCCTTCTTTCGCATCGGCTTTGCGCCCAGCTTCCGCCAATGGGATGGTGACCAGCTTACCATCGATAAGGCGCGTGACCGTGGGGCCGGTCGGTTTTGGCGGCGGCTGGTTTTTCCGACTGGCGTGCCGGACCACCACCATGGCTCCGAAAACAATCGCCAGCATGACCGCCACCGCGGCAAGGACCAGCGAGGCAACCGGGCGCTTCTTTTTCTTCTTGTGATGATGAACCACTTCGGCCGGTTTGATGCCGTCAAGGGTTTCCTGGAAATCCGCGATCAAGGATCCATAGTTGGGATAACGACGAAACGGATCGGCTTCGAGCATCCGCGCAACCAGGTTGGCGGTCGCGTCATGGATGGCGGGATTGACCGTCTTGATGTTCGGCGCCGGCTCCTGCAGGCGCGCCAGGACCACGTCCCGGGTGGTCTTGCCGTTGAACGGGGGGGCGCCGGTCATCAGGTGGAAGAGCGTCGCGCCCAGGCTGTAGATGTCGGACTTCTGGTCCGGCGCTTTGCCCTGCAGCACCTCCGGCGCGATATAAAACGGCGTGCCCCAGATGGCGCCCGGCTCCTGCTTCTTGCCGGTCGTGAAACGGGCCAGGCCGAAATCCACGACCTTGGTGTTGTGCTCCCGGTCCCGCAGCATGTTTTCGCCTTTGACATCGCCATGCACCAGCCCGATCTTGGCGGCCTCGTTCAGACCGTAAGAGACATCCAGACCGATACGCAGACAGAGCATTTCATCAAGCTGTCCCTGATCACGCATCATCTGGTCCACCCGGCCACCATCCACAAACTCCATGACGATATACGGTTGCCCCTTCTCCTGGCCGCAGGAATAAACCTGCACGACATTGCGGTGATTGATGGCCGCCAGGGCCTGCGCCTCGCCCAGGAACTTGTCCACAAATTCTTTGTTGTCCCCCAGCTTCTTCTGCATAACCTTTATGGCCACCAGCCGCTTGAGCGTGGAATCATACCCCTCGTACACCGCGCCCATCGCCCCGCGGCCCAACTCCTTGAGCAGCAGGAACTGCCCCAGCTTCGCCGGCACCCGCATCTCGTGCTGGCACTTCGGACACCGCACCAGCGTGAACGGCTCCAAATGCTCCACCTGGATGTCCGCCCCGCAGGTGGAGCAACCCAACACCTGGACGCGATCTGTATCTATTTCGATCGAACCATTATTCGACATGCAATAACTCTCTGTACCATTTACCGCACGCATTATACGCGCAATTGAACCGGCAAAGCACCATATTATTTGTTTTTTTTCTGTGAGGGGAAATATTGCGTGTGTGCCGCTCACGT
>RZZM01000111.1 GCA_009929845.1 Spartobacteria bacterium | reverse complement strand
GCCCGGGGGCACCGCGGGTTCTTTGGGAGTAGACGGGGCACGGGTACAGGCCGGCTCGATAGGAATCTCGCCCTCCAGGGGTCATGTTTGTACAGCAAACCTGGAGGGCGGCTACTCTGTAGAGCCCGGGGGTGCCGCGGGTTCTTTGGGAGTAGACGGGGCACGGGTACAGGCCGGCTCGATAGTGGACAAGCAACGCAGGATCGTTTCGGATTCGGATGAAGCAAATAAAGTCACCATGATTACTTGCGAATCAATGAAATTCTCGTCCTGCGGCTAATGTTCGAGGCAAGGAGTTCTGAGGCCGTTAGACAATTTCAAGCCCCAGATGTTTCACCACAACCATTCTAATCCCTCCTCATTTCCTCCAGATCCCCCTCCCAGTTAATTTTCCCCCGAAGCGATCTGATTTTTTTCTGACTACTCACTTGCACCAGCAGACGCAAGCCCGTTTCGATCGCCGCACGCTTTGTCCGACACCCACTGAACCGCAACGCGCGATTCATCAATTGATCATCAATCACTACATTTGTTCTCACAACACACCTCATTTATGTGTATACAGTGTACACATTTATCACGGCGTCAACACCTCCTGATTAACCATTTCTTCACCATATCGAGCAGTTCCTTATAAACAAACGGCTTCGGAAGGTAATCGTTCATTCCGGCATTGAGGCATACTTCGCGGTCCCCTTTCATCGCGTTGGCTGTAAGGGCAACAATAGGTATCGCCGCCGCTTCCCGCCGGTACGAGGGGCTTCCATCCGGCAATCGATCAGACTCCTCCGCCCATCCACGAATGATTATTGTCGCCGCCACGCCGTCCATCACCGGCATCTGGACATCCATCAGGACCAGATCAAACGGCGACACCGAAAGGGACTGCAAGGCGTCTTTGCCGTTTTCGACCACACTCACATCGCAACCGAGACCCTCGAGCATGCTGACCGCCACAAGCTGGTTGGTGAGGTCATCCTCGACCAGCAGCACGCGTCCGCCATGGCTGCCGCCATCGCCATTGTCACTGTCCGCGGCCTGTATCTCAGGAACATGCTGCGAGGCTTGTTTTTCAAAACAGGCCGTGAAGCGGAATTCCGACCCCTCGCCCGGATGGCTCACCACACTGATTTCGCCCCCCATCATCAGGACAAGCTGTTTGGCGATGGACAGCCCCAGGCCGGAGCCGCCGTAACGGCGCGTATGCGAGGCATCCACCTGGGTAAATGACAAAAAGAGGCTGTCGATTTTTTCCGGGTCGATGCCGATGCCTGTATCGCGCACGGAAAAGGAGAGGCATGCGTCCGAATCGGTTTCAGAAAGCAGACCGACCGTTACGGCAATGCTTCCTTGCTCGGTGAATTTCACCGCGTTGCCGATGAGGTTGATCAGCACCTGGCGCAGGCGTCCCGGATCACCGCGCAGGCGGGTCGGCGCCTCCGGCGCGGTGCGGCAGGAAAACTCCAGTCTATTTTCGGCTGCCGAAAACCCGAACATATCCATCATGTCGCTCATAATGGCGGAGAGGTCGAAATCAATGGTCTCCAGCTCCAAGCGCCCGGCCTCGATACGCGAGAAGTCCAGGATGTCGTTGATCAGTGAAAGCAAGGCGTTGGCGCTGGTCTGCAAGACCTTGAGGTATTGTTGCTGCTGGGGCTCAAGGGGTGTGTCGCTCAGCAGTTCGGCCATTCCAATCACCCCGTTCATGGGGGTGCGTATCTCGTGACTCATATTGGCCAGGAACTCGCTCTTAGCCCGATTGGCGGCGTCCGCGCGTTGTATGGCTTCCTGCAATTCCGTGACATCCACCCCGTATTCCACCGCGCCGATGATGCGGCCCTCGCTGTCCGGTATGGGCGAGACAAAAATGCGCATCGCCTTGCCGGTCCGCTGCTGCCGCGGGTCGTCCGGCGTCGTGTCCTCGATGATCGCCCGACCGGTTTCCATCACTTCCCCCACTTTGCACCAGGCGCACACTTCACTGTTATGCATGAACACCGCATGGCACTTCTTCCCGAGGGCCTGCTCGGCCGTATCATAGTCCGTCAGGCGCATGCGTATTTCCGAATTATTCATGGCCAGTATCCGGAAATCCCGGTCCACCACATTGAGGGTCCCCGGCAAAGCGTCAATGATGGAGTGGAGGAGTGCGCGCTGATCATCCAACTTCCGATCGGTCTCCTTCCGCTCCGTAATGTCGCTGGCCGAGACAATCACAAGTCGGCTGGACGTATCGCCCAGGCGCCGCTGGCGTACTTCCACGGGAAAGGTCGACCCGTCCTTGCGCCGATGCAGGGATTCAAAAATATCGGCATGATCGCTCTTCAAGGCGTTGTTGACGATTTCAGCAATTTCCTTCGGACTGCTCACCGCATCAATGTCTTCGGGCGTCATGGTGAGGAGTTCCTCCCGCGTGTATCCCCACATCTCGCAGGTGGTCTGATTCATATCCACAAAGCGCCCGGATTCCGCGTCGTAGATGAACACGGCATCCGACGAACTGTCCAGCGCCTCGCGAAAGCGCCTGACCTGCTCCGTGGCCTCGACACGTTCGGTAATATCGGTAATCATGCCTATGATACCGGCCGGCGCGCCCGCCCAGTCCAAATATACCGCCTTGTTGAAAATCACGTGACGGGGCCCCTCCGCCGTCACCACCACCGATTCGTAGGTTTGTGTGCCCCCCTGTTCAAGCAACTCCAGGTCTTTTCGGCGATACAGCGCGGCCTGTGTGCCCGGGGCGATATCCTCGGGTTCCTTTCCGATGATTTCTTCACGCGATTGCCCAAGGAACGCCTCGAACGCGGCATTGCACCCCCGGTAGATGAGCCGGGTATCCTTATAGAAAAGCGGCAACGGCGTTGCTTCCATCATGTTTTGGATGAAGAGCGACTGGTCCTCAATTTTCTGTTCAGCGGCTCTGGACGACGAGATGTCCCGCAGGATGGCCATCATGGCGTCGGGCTTTCCGTCCACGTCGTTGATGAGCGTCGCGGAAAGCTGTACCGGAAAAATCGATCCATCCTTGCGGCGTCCGCGCACCTCGCCGCTGATCCTTCCGCTTTGGTAGATTTTTTTTAAGAGGTTGGCCGCCATTTCCGGCCTGGGGTCCAAGACCCCGGGCGACAAGCCCGTCATTTCTCCGTGTGCATAGCCGTACATCTCTTCAGCCGCCCGATTGGCATGGGTAATGATTCCCGCGCCATCCAACAACAACATGCCGTCAAACGCATTTTCAAAGCCCTGCTGATACTGCCGCAGGCGAATATCGTCACGGGGGCCGTCGGCTGTCTTCTGTGCCTCATTGTTCATGTGCTGACTACCTGTTCATTTATCACTCAAGTTGGTTTGGTTGTACGCATGCGCTGCAACCGCTTGCTGAGCGCGGGCTGGGAAATACCCAGCAACCGGGCAGCGGCCGACTGGTTGCCGCCGGCCCGATCCATGGCAGACTGTACCCATTTTGTGGTAATCTGTTTAAGGGTCGGGAATGGCGCGTTTTCGGGCAAGGTGTCGGGGTTGGCCACGGTTTTGGCCCCGGGCATGAGGGCCTGCCCCGCGCGGGCGTTGGCCGCCATGTGCTTTTTGAAGCACGCCAACAGCAGGCGGCCGGACTGGTGACTGCTCACGGCATCGGCGACCATGGCCTGCAGTTCGCGGACATTGCCGGGGAAGGGATAGGCACGCAGGAGCCCGATCAGTTCCGCCGTCGGACCCGGCGCCTTCTTGTTCATCTTATTGGCCATGGCCTCAACAAAGGTATGCGTCAGCACTTCGATATCGTTGATGCGTTCGCGCAGCGGCGGAATATGGATATGATGGGCATTCAACCGGTAATACAGGTCATTCCGGAAATCCCCGGAGTCCAGCAGTTCCGACAGGTATTTATTGGTGGAGGTGATGATCCGTGTATTGGTGTAGCGCGGCACATCCACGCCGATGGGCAGGTACTCCCCTTCCTGGATCAGGCGCAGCAGCTTGACCTGCGAGGCATGGGCCAGGTCGCCGATTTCATCCAGGAAGAGCGTACCGGACGCCGCGCGCTCGACCATGCCCCGGCGCGTTTCCGATGCGCCCGTGAAGGCCCCCTTGGTGTGCCCGAAGAGGGTATCGGAAAACACCTGCTCATCCAGCCCGGCCACGTTGACGGCCACAAACTCCCCCTGGCGCCCGCTCAGGTTGTGAATGGCATTGGCCATCAACTCTTTTCCCACGCCGGTTTCCCCGGTAATCAACACCGGCTCGGGACTTTCCGCGATGGATTCAGCATACCGGAAAACGGCCAGCATGGACGGGTCCCGCGTCACAATCGTCTTGAAGGCCTGCGGCACATTCTGGTCCACCTGCATGACCCTGCGTCGAAGGGCCTGGTTTTCACGGCGCAAATCGCGCACCTCGACGGCGCGCCGCACGCTGGTCACCAGCCGGTTCTTTTCTACGGGTTTAACCATGTAGTCGAAGGCCCCCAGCCGCATGCAGCGCACCGCGCTCTCGACATCATTCATGCCCGTGATGACCATCACCGGTAATTCAGGAAAGACCTCGACCACCTGCGCAAGCAGTTCTTCCCCGCTGATATACGGCATGGTCAGGTCCAGCAGCATGACATGCACATCCTGCTCATGCAGCACCGTCATGGCCTGGCGGCTGTCGGAACACAGCATCAGGTTGTTGATCCCCGAGGAACGCAGCGCCATCTGGAAGCTGTGCAACACCCCTTCGTCATCATCAATCAGCAAAATCGGATACGCGGGAAATACAGCCTTGTTCATATAGAATACCTTTCCTCGAGTGAATCATTTCCCGACGATGCGGCCGGCAGCCGCAGGATCGCGGTGGTGCCCCGGCCCAGCGCGGAATCAAAGCGCAGCGCGCCGTTGTGTTCCTCGATAATGCCGGCGGAAACCGACAGGCCCAGTCCGGTGCCGCCCTCGTCCCGCCGCGTCGTGAAAAACGGGTCCATGATCCGTTCAATGGTTTCCTCCGACATCCCGTAGCCTTCATCCGCAATCCGGATTTCAATCATGCGCTCGTTCGGGATGAAGCAGGTGGTCACATGCACTCCCTTTTCATGATCATCAAGCGCCTGGCAGGCGTTATGCAAGAGGTTGACCAGCACCTGTTCGAGTCGCTGGGCATTGCCTTTGACCGGCGGCAGGGCATCGGCCAACGCCACCGTCAGGTGTGATGTGCGCTTGCGGACCAGATGCGAAGCCAGCGCCAGGGCGCGCTGTACCGAGGCATTCACATCAATACGCTGGTCCATCTGCGCGGCATCCTGACGGGCAAAATCCTTCAAGTCGGACACGATGCGTTTGATCCGCTGCGACCCGTCGTAAATCCCCGCGAACAGTTCAGGAATGCTGCTGCGCATTTCTTCATACGGCAGCCCGCCCACGACAAAATCCTCATGCTCTTCGAAATAATGATCCAGCACCGGACGGATACTCTCCCACGATTCGGTCAGCAGGGTGGAATTCAGCATGATGTTGTTGTTGGGATTATTGATCTCGTGCGCTACGCCGGAAACCAGCGTCCCCAGCGCCACCATCTTGTCCGCATGAATCAACTGCTGACGCTGCCGCTCGGCCAGCGCCTCCATGCGCTTGTGCTCGGTGATATCGCGCATAACGATGTGAAGGTACGGCAGGCCACCGATATAGATGCGCGTGTTGCTCAATTCCACGTCAACCGCGTGGCCGTCACGGCAGAGAATCGACACCTCAATCGTCAGGGCCTCACCGGCCATGACACGCTCAAAGGTGCGCGCGGCCAGGGGATAATCCTCCGTATGGAGAATGTCCCGGAAACGCATGTTCCGCAATTCGTTCTTTGTATAACCGGACAGGCCGGTCACCGCGGCATTGACATCCTCGAACCGGGTGTCCTCGTTGATAATGCACACCGCGTCCCGCGAACCCTCGAACACCGACCGGAACCAGGCCTCGGAATCCCGCAACGCCTGTTCAAGCTGCCGACGCTGCTTCTGCAGGTGCTTGCGCGAAAGCACCTCGCCGATCACCGTGGGCAGCAGCTCCAGGTAGTTTCCGCCGACATCCTTGACGATGTAGTCGTCCACCCCCAGCTTCAACGCCTCAACGGCCATGGACTCGTCCCCCAGGCCCGTAACCATGATCGTGGGCGGCAACGAATCTTCCTCGACAAGGCGACGGATCACATCCAGCCCCGTCATCACCGGCATGTCATGGTCGGTCACCAGCACATCATACACGCCCTCGCGCAGCCGCTGGATCCCGGTCATTCCATCTGTCGCCGTCTCCACCTTGAAGCCATGACGCCCCAGGCGGCGCTGTACAAGCCGCGCCCCGGCGACGTCATCGTCCAGGTAAAGAACCGATATGTGCGCTGTTTCTGCCATCCCGCAAACGGTAGCGTATTCCCCGCGCCGATGTCTACCGTTTGTTGACGATTCACAGGACGAGTTTTTGAGAAGACGCCTTGCCCTCTGTGAAAATCTGTGTAATCTGTAGGCACAATTTTCCGAACGCGCACGGCGCGGTGGCGCGCTGAAAGTACCCGGCATATGACTGAAGAAAAAACAACCTGGCCTTACCCGCCGTTTCAGATCGTACTGGTTGAGCCTGATATACCGCCCAATACCGGCAACATTGCCCGCTTGTGCGCGGCCACCGGCTCGTCCCTTCACCTGATAGAGCCGCTTGGATTCCGGCTCACCAATGCGGCCATGAAGCGCGCCGGCCTCGACTACTGGGATGCCGTCGAGGTGGCCCGCCATCCCAATTTCGACGCCTACTTTGACGAAATCCGCCCGCCGCGCCTTTGGCTCTTCAGTACCAAGGGCCACCGGGCATACACCGACGTGACCTACCGGCCGGGCGATGCCCTGGTCTTCGGCAGCGAAACGCGCGGCCTGCCCGAATCCCTGCTCGCCGCGCACCCGGACCGCACCCTCACCATCCCCATGCGGCGCGACCATGTACGCTCGCTCAACCTCGCCAACGCCGCCGCCATTGTCCTGTATGAAGCCCTTCGCCAATGCCGGTAACGGCGGGCGCATATCTTTTCGGTTGAAAAATATCCGCCATCTGCGTACTATGTCGCGTGGTTGGTCACAATGACCGGCCGCCGTGCGCGACGGAGCAGTCCGGCGCGCGACGGTTTGAAGACAACGGGTCGTCAGCCCCGCAATAGTAGAAGGAGATAGCAATGACATCAGCATGTTCGGTTAAACAGATCATCAAACGTGACGGCACCGTGGTTCCCTATGACCGTGACCGCATCACCACCGCTATCTTCAATGCCGCCACCTCCGTGGGCGGCAGCGACCGCGAGACCGCAGAATACCTCGCCAAATGCGTCGAAAAATCCCTGAATGAAATCTATATCGACGGCTCCACCCCCAGTGTCGAGGATATCCAGGATGTGGTCGAAGAAATCCTGATCAACAAAGACCACGCCACCACCGCGCGCGCCTTTATCATCTACCGCCATGAACGCGCACGGCAGCGCGAAGCTCGCGCCGTGCATGTCGAGGCGTCCGACAATATCCCGTACAAAAAAATCTATGAAGTGCTTCGCTGGAACATGGACCACCGTTGCGAAACCGTCGAGGGCATCAACCGCATCATCGCCAACGGCAACTATCCCCAACTCGTGCACGACTGCAACGAACGCTATTACGCGGAGGTCGCGCGCGGCGCCGAGCAGATCATCGAGCGCCTGCCCGCCGTCAGGATGGTCATCATTGCCGGCCCCTCCTCTTCCGGCAAGACCACCACCATGATCAAAATGAGCGAAAAACTCAAGGAGGCCGGAATCAACAAACTCGTCGGCATCAACATCGACCACTACTTCTTCGACCTGGAAATGCATCCCAAGGATGAGTTCGGCGACTATGACTACGAGACCCCCGAAGCCCTCGACCTGCCGTTGATCAATCAGCACCTCGAACAACTGCTCAACGGCGAAACCATCAAAACCCCCCACTATGACTTCAAGACGGGAACCCGCGAACTCAATGTGCACGAATTGCGCCTGGAAGACGACCAGATTCTCCTGATCGACAGCCTCCACGGCCTGTACGACGCCATGACCAGCAGCATCCCGCGCGAAAACAAGTTCCGCCTGTATATCGAAACCCTCGGACAGGTCCAGAACATGGACGGCGTCTTCATGCGCTGGGCGGACAACCGCCTGATGCGCCGCATGATCCGCGACAGTTGGCACCGCAACCTCAAACCCCTTCAAACCCTCACCCACTGGCATTATGTCCGCCGCAGCGAACTCAAGTACATCATTCCGTTCATCGGCAATGTGGACTACCTCGTCAACAGCGCGCTGCCCTACGAACTGCCCATCCTCAAAAACCGGCTCTTCAAGAACTTCCCCGAAGGCATGGCGCTTTACCGCGACGACCCCAAACGCCAGGATGCCTACATCCGGGCCAAACGCGTCTTCGAATTTCTCGACCCCATGACGGAAATGGCTGACGACAGCGCTATTCCCGACAACGCCCTCCTGCGCGAATTCATCGGCGGCAGCACCTACAAATACTGATATGAATAATCTACCCTCCGCCCTCAGAGCATGCGCGCGCGCCTACCCGGACACCCCGGCCGTCATTGGCGCGACGCGAACCGTCGATTTCAAAACCTTTGATGATCTCACGGATCGCGTGGCGACCGCCCTGGCGGCCCGCGGTATTCAAAAAGGTGACCGCGTCGGTCTCTATTGCATCAATTCAGAGACCTTCGCGCTGGCCTATTTCGGTATCCAGAAGGCCGGGGCCGTGGTGGTCCCGGCCAACCTGCTGCTCAATCCCGAAGAAGTCTCATTTATCATGCGGGACGCCGGGGTGAAGGCCCTGATCTATCACACCCGCCTCAAGGACCCCGTCAACGCGTTCCGGGCGACCCTTTCCGGCCTGTCCTTCTACGCCTGTATCGGCCCCGATAAGGCCGACGAAAGCGACCTGGACTGGCCGCTCTTTGAAGACAGCGAACGCCAGCCGCCGGATATCGCGTTCGACCCCGCGGAAGACCTGGCCGCGCTCATCTACACCTCGGGCACCACGGGCTATCCGAAGGGCGCGATGTTGACCCACCGCAACCTGACGAGCAATGTCCAAAGTGTACGCCAGGCCCTGCCGCTGGAACCCGGCAAGGATGCCATACTGGTTGTGCTGCCCATGTTCCACGCCTTTGCCGCCACCGCCGGCATGCTCTACCCGCTGCTGCACGGCTGTACGCTGGTTCCCCTGCCCCGCTTCGACCCCGCCGAGGTCGCCCAAACCATCCAACGCCACCGGATCGCCATGTTCTTCGGCGTCCCCAGCATGTACAACGTCTTGCTGCGCCTGCCCGATGAATACATTCCAATGTTCGCCCCCTTGAAATTCTGCATCTCGGGCGGCGCGGCCATGCCCCAGGAAATCCTGAAGGCCTTTGAGGCGCGCTATAACAAAAAAATCTACGAGGGCGACGGCCCGACGGAGTGCTCGCCGGTGACCTGCGTGAATCCTGTCGGGGGCCTGTGCAAACCCGCCTCCGTAGGCCTGCCCGTGGCCAATGTCCAAATGAAAATTATGGATGACGACGGTCACCCCTGCCCGCTGGGAACCATCGGGGAAATCTGCGTGCGCGGCCCCAACGTCATGAAGGGATACTGGAACCTTCCGGCGGATACCGCGGAGGCCTTCTTCGGCGAATGGTTCCGGACGGGCGACCTGGGGACCGAAGATGAGGACGGCTACTTTTATATCGTCGACCGCAAGAAAGACATGGTCATTGTCAACGGCATGAATGTCTACCCGCGCATGATCGAGGAGGTTCTTTACAAACACCCCGCCGTGCTGGAGGCCGCCGTTGTCGGCGAACCCCACCGCCACCACGGGGAAATCCCCGTCGCCTACATCGCCCTCAAGGAAAACAGCCCCGTCGACGCGGCCACTATCCGCCAGTTCTGCCGCGAACACCTCGGGCAACACGAAGTCCCGCGCAAAGTGAACTTCATGGCCGCCCTGCCTAAAAACGCCGCGGGCAAAATTCTCAAACGCGAACTGCGCAGGTCCGGCGAATGGGAACGCGGCGTCCCGCCATCTCCGCCTGGGCAGGCTAACGCCTGAGGCCTTCGACCTGGACGCCCTGCTGGACAGCGGGAATACCGAGTTGTCAAATTTCCAGGTCAAGATGCTGCTCAACCGGATGTATACCCCCGACATCACACGGGAGATGAGTCCCGATCAAGCCGTTGATGAGGCACTTGCATGCGTGAAGGGGCGCATCACACAGTATGGTTTGCTATCCCGGTTTGAGGAAAGCCTGTCCCGGTTTGCCTCGACCTTCCACTGGACCTTTCCTGTCATGGAGCCTCTAAATCGCAAAAACACCGCCCGCCCGCTTGCCTTTGCCCGGCGAGACCTCGAAAAAATTGTCTCGCTGAATGCCATTGACCTCGCATTCTACGCACAGGTAGAGGCCCTGTTTGACGCCCTGGTCAATTGACCCAATCTGTTGCATATCCAATCGTTCCGACTTGGCCGGAAACTGGAATCAGGACGATTTTGATGAATTTAACCGGGCAACGGTGTCTTTTGATGAAATTGATCAGGATTTATGGATTGCGGCATCGTCATTGCAGCATGGTGTCGCCGTAAGTACACTGGACCGACATTTTTCCGCTGTCGACGGCTTACTCATTGAAGCCCCCTGATAAACTGTTTTAGACAAGTCTCAGCGCCAAAAACATAGCCGCAGCAAAAAAAGAAAAAAGTGCTTTACAATGTGAGCGCTCACATCTAGGTTTTAGTTACACACACAAGAAGCTATGTGCAGTTCAGACTTCCCATAGCACACATACACACAAAGACAGGCCGGACCCCCAACCGGCCTGTTTTTTGGGGTACCGGCGCTTACGGAATCAGACCGAAACGCCTGTTGATTTGGAACTGTTGATGGGTGGGCAGGGCCTCGGCCCATCCGAATGAAAAATTGCTGCTGCTGCCGTTGGCAAAGAGGATATACCAGCTTCCATCCTGCGGATAATAGACACAGATATCTTGCGCGCCGTCGCCATCGTAATCGCCCGGTACCGGCCAGGCGGCCTCCCACCCCCAATTTTCCAGGCGCAATCCGCCGGTGGACTGTTTGATGTACCAGTCACCATCCCTGGGGTAGTAGACAGCGATATCCGTTATTTCATCGCCATCGTAGTCGGCGGGAACCGGCAGGGCCTCGGCCCAGCCGAAGTTCTCTACCCAGGTGAACTCAATGGAACTGAAATGGATGTACCAGTTTCCCGCAACGGGATCGTACACGGCGATATCACATTTGTTGTCCCGGTCATAGTCCCCCGGCACGGGTACCGCGCCCGCCCATCCGAACTGAAATGTCTCCATCGCACCCGTCGAATAGCGGATGTACCACATGCCGTCCGCGGGATTGTAGACCGCCACGTCCAGCTCGCGGTCCCCGTTGAAATCCGCGTGCATGGGGATTATATCCCACCCCCAGTACAACTGGCCCACGGTCCCACTGCTGTACCTGAAATCCCAAATCCCGGTTTGCGTATCGTACACCGAAAAATCGGCCAGCCAGTCCCCGTCGTAATCTCCGGCCACCGGCAGCTCGCTGAGCCCGCCCAGTGTGCGATTGGTATAACCGGACGCGCTACGCTGCACATACCACGTCCCTTGCTCGGCCCAATACAGGGCCAGGTCGGAACGCAAATCGCCGTCGAAATCGTTGACCACATTCGGGGAGCCCTCAAGGATACGCGCGAATATGCCCAGATTGTCTGCATCGTAGGCCGACCAGCTCATGGCGAGCCCCCCCTGATTATCCATCGCTATGGCGGGCTCATAGGCGGAAGCGGTATTCGACTGAACGATATTGAACGGGACACCGAGCGGCGTCCCGCCCGCCAGAAATCGCTGTGCATAGAGACAACGGCTGGGACAGCACGACTTTGTCCAATCCCATACGACAACAAAATCGCCGGCGGCGTTGGCGGCCACGTCCGGCGAATATAAAACGCCTTCGGAGACGTAAGCGACGGCGAACTCGTCCGTCTGCGGCGCGGTTGCATTGTAAAGACGCGCGCGGACATTTTGTCCTTCATTACTTTGCGCGCCCCAGACGATCACGGAGCGTACCGGCGGATACATGGCGACGCGCGGCGGGGAGTTGTCCATGCTGCCGGCCGTCTGGCTGACCTGGAAATAGGCCGTGGGCCAGGGGCCATCGTAGACGCGGGCGAAAACATGGCGGGGTTCCTGCTGGGGCGCGACCTGCTCGTTCCACGCAATCAAAAAACAGGACGTACTGAGCATCGCCACATCGGACTGTATACGCTGATGCCCATCGCTGTTCACCACGGGCTGCTCCGGCTGCGTCGTGAAGCCATTGGGCAGAAACTGCCTGTAATACAAATCAAAGAAGGCATTCCCGAAATCGGCGCGTGACCAGGAGACGATAAAATTTCCGTTACTGGCCATCGCGACCGCCGGATAGGCGACTGTGCCGGTGGCGTTGGTATTGACCTGGAATTCATCTGTCAGCGGGGTCCCCGTAGAATCATAGAGGCGCGCCTTAATAGTACGGGGAATGGCATAATCGTGCCAGACCACGACGAAATTCCCTTCGGTATCCATCGCGGCATCCTGCCACTTCTGCTCATCAACCGTTGTTTGATTGACACGGAATTCATCCGTTATCGGGTCGGCATTCATACTAAATACCCGTCCATACACATCACCGTCCGTGCCGTTGCGCTCATCCGTCCAGACCACCAGGGTACGCCCTTCAGCATTACGGACCACACGCGGCGAGTGCTGACTATCGGTCGTTCCCTGATTCACAGCAAAGGCATTTCGCGGCGCATAGGCGGGACGTCCATACACAGACACCACGGCCATGACCACCACCAACCAACCCAACACAATTGCTCTCATATGCATACCTCCAATTCAATTTTCCGGATAGTACCCGGTGCATGGCGCGTTTAACAGACAAATATCCGGCATTTGCATTTGATATTGACGCGTCGGCGCTCCGAGGACATACTCCTGACCAGAGTGACTTATGGAATGTTGCTGTACAAGACGTTATAAGGAGGGAAGATGAAAACGATATTGGTTGCGCTGGTCTTTGTGGCCGTCGGGTTGTTAGTGCACCAGAACATGGACATGCGCAAACAGCTTGCCAAATATGAAAATTACATGCATTCGAGCAGCTCGGAACTCGATGATCTGCGTGCGCGCTATGCCCGGGGACGCGACAAGTACAAACAACTCCAACAGGAATATCAGCATGTTGCTCGGGAAAACAGCAAACTCCGGCACATGGTGCACCGCTCGGAGAAGGACGACTCGGACGACCCGGATTACAAAAAAGTGGCCGAAAGCAAAGGGTTCAGGAAGCGGAGCGCCAACAAACGAGGGGAAGTCAGGGTGACCGGTCATCGGCCAATATATGTGGATTAGTTTACGGCTTTTTGTTGATAGGCGCGAAAAAATAGCGTAGTTTACTGTGGTAATCAAAGCAGTTTAGCGTGTGGTTGATGGACACAACGAGATATGTGATATGACTATGAATATCGGCAGAGCGTTTATTTATATGGGGGTGGCGGCAGGTTTTCTGCTGGTGTCAGGCATAGGATGTCCGGCCGTGCCCGCGGACCCGGCGCCGGAAACGCCGGCAATGGCCCTGACTGAAAACGAGGCCCCCGCCAAATTTGAACGCATAGACCAGACGGGGCTGCGCAATCCCTTCTGGCCCATCGGGTACACACCCAATCCAACGGAAGCCCCCCATCCGGACATGCCCGATATGCCTGTCCGCCAGCCGGATAAAGAGCCACAGTGGGACGAAGCGATGAAGAAGCTGGACATCCGCGGCATCATGAAACTGGGCACGGAGCATGTGGCGACCATCAACGGGCAAATTGCCAAAAAGGGCGACATCATTGCGCTGGTCTATGATGGAAACCGGTATCGCTGGCGGGTGCGCGCCATCCGGGGGGACGGCAAGATCAGCCTCAAGCCGGTCGATGTCATGACCCCGACGGATATTCTTGAGGAGGAAGAACCGGACGTGCCCGATCCGATGTCCGGCATACGTCCGTCGAATCCCATGAACCCGTTCGGGCAATAGACGCTATTTATAAGACCTCGGTAGAAACCCGGGATTTGTCGGGATTTATCACTCACAAGTGACGGGCAAGTTCAGAACTCCTTACCTCGTGGAAGTTAAAGTGACACCAAGGTGTCGGTGGGCGGTGGTTGCAGGTTGCACGTTTCAGGTTTCACCGTTCGTTGTACAGGCTTTAGCCTGCCGCGCCGCACGCGCAAAACAGCGCAAAAAGCGACAAAAAT
>RZZM01000490.1 GCA_009929845.1 Spartobacteria bacterium | reverse complement strand
GGCGCGCGAGTTGGGGCTGCCCGCCTTCGCCGAATTCTTCTTCTTCAAGATTGACGAGGATTTCCTTGGCGCGCTCGATCACCTCCATGGGCAATCCCGCCAGGCGCGCCACCTGGATGCCGTAGCTCTTGTCGGCGCCGCCCGGTACAATCTTGCGCAGGAAGGCGATGTGGTCGTCTTTTTCCCGCACCAGGACGTTGTAGTTCTTTACCCCCGGCATTGTGCGGGCCAGGTCGGTCAGCTCGTGGTAGTGGGTGGCAAAGAGGGTTTTGGCCTTCACTTCGGTGTGATTATGCAGGTATTCGGCCACGGCCCAGGCGATGCTGATGCCGTCAAAGGTGCTGGTGCCGCGCCCGATTTCATCCAGGACAATCAGGCTGCGCGGGGTGGCGTTGTTCAGGATGTTGGCGGTTTCCTGCATTTCCACCATGAAGGTGCTGCGGCCCCGCGCGAGGTCATCGCTGGCCCCGACGCGCGTGAATACGCGGTCGGCAATGCCGATCTCCGCCTCGGCGGCGGGCACAAAGGCGCCCATTTGCGCCATGATGACGATCAGCGCCACCTGCCGGATATAGGTGGATTTGCCGGCCATGTTTGGCCCGGTAATGATGATCAACTGGTTGTCCAGGTTGTCCAGCAGGGTATCGTTCGGGACAAACCGCTCGGCATCGGGCATCTGTTCAATGACCGGGTGCCGTCCGTCCTTGATGGAAATCCGCGTCCCCTGGTTCATGACTGGCCGCACATACCGAAGGGTGCGCGCCCGTTCCGCGAAGGACGCCAGCACATCCAGTTTCGCGATCACCGCGGCGGTGCGCTGAATGGTCTCTGTTTCCGCTACCGCGGCATTGCGCACTTCCAGGAAAAGTTCGTATTCAAGGTCCGTCGAGCGGTCCTGCGCGCCCAGGATTTTGTTTTCATATTCTTTCAGTTCCGGGGTGATGAAACGCTCGGCGTTGACCAGGGTCTGTTTGCGGATGTAGTCTTCCGGGACCATGTCCAGGTTCGCTTTCGTCACCTCAATGTAATAGCCGAAGACCTTGTTATGCCGGATTTTCAGGGATTTAATCCCGGTACGTTCCTGCTCGCGCGTTTGGAACTCGGCCAGCCACTGTTTGCCCTGTGTCGCGGCATCGCGCAACTCATCCAGTTCGGCGTGATACCCCTTACGCATCAGGCCGCCATCTTTGATGGTGATGGGCGGCTCGTCCACAATGGCGCGCTCAATCCATTCCACCAGCTCGGGCAGCGGTTGAATCTCCCGGCTCATGGTGGCGAGCGAGACGGCCGCATGCCCTTCGATGCGTTCTTTAATACCGGGCAGCATGGACAGCGAACCGCTGACCGCGCGCATGTCTCTGGCGTTACCGCCGCCCGCGCTGAGGCGGGAAATGAGCCGTTCGAGGTCTTTGACCTCCCCCAGCATATCGCGGATATCCTGCAGCAGCACCCAGTCCCGCGCCAGCGCCTCGACGGTATCATGGCGCTGTTGGATGGCCTCGAGATTGGTCAGTGGACGCAATATCCAGTCGCGCATGAGGCGTCCGCCCATGGCCGTGCGCGTCGAGTCCAACCCTTTCAGCAGGGTGGCCGAGGTATGCGTCCCCGAGGTGATGCGCGAGGTTGTCAGGTCCAGGTTCACGGTCGTCGCGTCGTCCAGCAGCATGTAGTCCGATGGGTTCACCATGCGCAACTGGCGGACATGATCGACATTACGCCGCAGTTCGCGCGTCACATAATGCAGCACGGCCCCCGCCGCGCAGATACCCGCCGCGCAATGATCGCAGCCGAACCCGTCCAGTGAATGCACCTTGAAATGCCGCTTCAGGAGGTCGGCGGCCACATCAAACTCAAAGGTCCAGTCTTCGTACCGTGTTAGCAGGGTTTGACGCGCATGGTCGGGGATGTCCTTGAGCAGCGCATCCTGCGCCTCTTCCGGAATGAGGCATTCCGACGGCGCATACCGCATCAGGTTGTCGCGCACGGCGTCGGCGGACGTGGTTTCCTCGATCCGGAAAGCGCCGGTGGAGAGGTCCAGCAGCGCCAGGCCGTATTGGGCCCCGGCCTTGCACAACCCCGCGAGGTAATTGTGCAGGTTTGATTCCAGCACCCGTTCCTCCAGGATGGTGCCTGGTGTGATCACCCGCGTCACCGCGCGTTTCACGATCCCTTTCGCCTGGGCCGGGTCCTCCACCTGGTCGCAGATGGCCACCTTGCGTCCGGCGCGGATAATTTTGGCCAGGTAGCCCTCGGACGCATGATAGGGAATCCCGCACATCGGCGTGCCGTGCCGCTTGGTCAGCGCAATATCCAGGATTTGCGACGCCTCCTTCGCGTCATCAAAAAACATCTCATAAAAATCGCCCAGCCTGAAAAACAGGATCGTATCCTCAGGCAGTTCGCCGCGAATGCGGAGATACTGGCTCATCATTGGTGTTGTCGTTGCACTCATAGCATCGAGAGCATATGGGAATGCCCTCAGCTTGCAAGCGCAGACTCCGAAATTCAGCATTTTCCCCCCTTGGGGCGGAGGTTTACCGCCTGTGATGCCTGGCGTTCGGCATCATCTTGCGCATGCCGGAGCCCAGTTCACGCATCTTCGTTTCGGTCATAGATTCGCCCGTTACAGCGATGCACCTGTGAACTTTCCGGCACGTATATGTGCAATATCACCTGATCGTCCACTTCCACTTCGTTCACAGACAAATAACCGTTGGGACTCCATTTCTGTGGGTTATTGATAGATGTTACGAACCCCGCTTTGAGCTTCCCGAGCGCTTCCCGGTCAACTCCCTCAACCGCCCGTCATCCCGCACTCCGTGCAGGATTGTGTCGTCAGAGGGGGACAGAGAAGTGGGCCGTGGCCGGAACTCTGGAGGGCGGGCTTGTCCTGCGTAGTCACCGCGAGCGTAAAAATCAACAGAAGTGCAGTCCTTCGATAAACACGCCCACCTGAGCTTGGGTGATCCACTGTGCCCATCCTGCAATCCACATCATTCAAGAAGAAAGTCCGAAAGTTCCATAAGCAGGAGAAAGGTATCCTCGACAATCAGATACGCAAGATTCTGA
>RZZM01000489.1 GCA_009929845.1 Spartobacteria bacterium | reverse complement strand
TCGATTGTGCGCTGCACCAACAAGGTCTATCTGGCCGAACTGATGCAGCGCCACCGGATACGCATTCCGAAAACGCTGATTATCCATCGCGACAATGTCCAACGCATCCTTGAGGAGTTGTCGCTGCCCTGCATCCTCAAGCAACCGGACAGCTCCTTTTCGGCCGGGGTGGTCAAGGCGGAAACCGTGGAGGAGGTCGCGACAAAATCCCAGATGCTGCTGGATAAATCCGAATTGATCATCGCGCAGGAATACCTGCCCACCGATTATGACTGGCGGGTGGGCATCCTGGACCACAAGCCGCTGTATGTCTGCAAGTATTTCATGGCGGACCGGCACTGGCAGATTGTCAATCACCGGGGCGCGGGAAAAATCCAGGAGGGGCCGGTCGAAGCGGTGCCCATTGATGAAGCGCCATATGGCGTGGTCTCGACGGCCCTGCGCGCGGCCAACTTGATCGGACACAGCTTGTACGGCGTGGACCTGAAGTTGATCAAGAATAAATGCTATGTGATCGAAGTGAACGACAACCCGAGTATCGAGGCCGGCTATGAGGATATGCTGTTGAAGAACGACCTGTACGACAATATTATGCGGGTGTTCCGTGACCGCATTGAAAAGGCGCACTGAGGACCACTATGGCGAAGGCATTACATCTGTTTGGCGGTTACGGTATCGAACTCGAATACATGATTGTGCATGAAGACACGCGGGAGGTCTTTCCGGTGGCCGATGAATTGTTGAAAGACCGGCGGGGGCGATACACCAATGAGTTGACGTGGGGCGGGATGGCCTGGTCCAATGAACTGGTCGCCCACCTGATAGAGCTTAAGGGCGCCCGTCCTTTTCCCGCCCTTGAAACGGTTTGGCAGCCTTTTCAGGAACAGGTCGACACCCTCAACAGTCGTCTCAAGGACCTGGGGGCGCGGCTCCTTCCCGGCGCGGTGCACCCCTGGATGGACCCCGCGCGCGATGCCCGGCTCTGGCCACACGGTTACACCGAAATCTACAGCGCCTTTGACCGGATATTCGGTTGCCGGAGTCATGGCTGGACTAACCTTCAGTCGATGCATATCAACCTGCCGTTCTATAACGACGAAGAATTCGGGCGCCTGCACGCGGCCATCCGGTTGCTGCTGCCCATCATGCCGGCCCTGGCGGCCTCTTCGCCTATCCTGGACGGGGCCGTTACAGGGTTTATGGACAGCCGCCTGGAGGTCTACCGCGCCAACGCGCAAAAAATCCCCTCCATCGCCGGGTATGTGATTCCTGAACCCATATTTTCGATAAAAGCGTACAAGCAACAGATACTAAAGCAGTTGTACAACGATATTGCGCCGCATGATCCACAGCGCATTTTGCGATACGAGTGGGTGAACGCGCGGGGCGCGATTGCGCGTTTCGAGCGCAACACCATCGAAATCCGGGTGCTGGATGTCCAGGAATGCCCGATGGCGGACCTGGCCATTGCCTGGGCGGTGACGCACACCCTAAAGGCGCTTGTAGCGGAGCGGTGGACCCCATATGCCGCACAGCAAGCCTGGGCGGTCGAGCCGTTGCGTGATATTTTGCTGCGCGTCATTCGCGACGCGGAACAGACCGCGATAACGGATGTTGATTACATGCGCATGTTCGGGGTGAAGCCGTCGGAGATGACCGCGGGGGCCCTCTGGCAAGATATGATCGAGCAGGTCGTTCCGCCGCATCCGGTGTATACCGAGGCCCTGCGCGTGATGATTGATGAGGGGCCACTGGCGCGGCGCATCCTGCGGCGTACCGGAGCCCGCCCCGCGCGCGCTGACCTCGATGAGCTGTTGGTGGCCATGATGGACGCCCTGGCCAACGGGGAGATGGTGCGCGCGTGAACCCCGGCGGCCTGGTTATCTCCTGCGAGCACGCGAGTTCCTTTGTGCCGGCGAAGTACCGTCGGCTGTTTGCCAGGGAACCGGCGGGCTTCGCGCTTCATCGCGTCTATGATATCGGCGTGGCCCCGATTGCCCGGGGCGTGGCGGAAGCACTGGAGGCGTCGTACATGGAGGGCGGCATCACCCGTATGCTGATCGACCTGAACCGCCACCACCCCAAAAAGATGTTCTCGGCGGTAAGCCGGGCGCTTCCGGAGGACGAACGGGAAGCCTTGCGCGCGGACTGGCACGGGCCGTATTACCGGCGGCTTTCCGAAATGCTTGAACAGGCGCGCACTGCCAAAGGAGAGGTGCTGCATGTCAGTTTTCATTCCTTCACCCCCGTATGGAAAGCAAAAATTCGCAACGCGGATATCGGACTGCTCTACGACCCTGCGCGCGCTTCTGAACGGGCATGTTGCGAATTCCTCCGCGCGCGACTTCGGCAGATGCATCCCGAAGTGCGTATTCGTCTGAATTATCCGTATTATGGAAACACCGACGGCGCGACCACCTTTTTCAGACAGCGAGTTGGCGCGGGCTACCTGGGGGTGGAAGTGGAGATCAACCAACGGGATATCGGGAAAAAAGCGGTAGCCGGTAAATGGCGCGACGCCCTTTGTGATGCGCTGCGCGCGTGGTTATCATCTCTGCGGAGCGGGTAGGGGTGATCGCACGAATTTCACGAATTTTTGAACCACGAAATGGGCGAAAAGTCACGAAAAAGCGCTATTTCTGACCGCGGACTTGTCACGCCGTTAAATATGACCGCTGATGACACGGATGAGCGCGGATAAGCCATATATCCGCGTCCATCCGCGGTTAAAAAAAACCTCTAAAGGCACGTTCTGGCTTCAAAAGCCTAAAAAATGTTAAAAAATCGCCACAAAAGGCGCATAATACACATAATTTTTGTGTTTTTTGTGCCTTCTGTAGCCATTTTTACCCAAAAAACGAAAAAAAACGTGAAAATTCGTGAAATTCGTGATCAAAAAATCAAATCGACACGTTATTTATCCGCGCTCATCCGCGCTCATCCGTGGTTAAAAAAAGGTTCTTGAGAAGTTACAATTTTTGGTACAAAGGCGGGTCCCCAGCGACGGGATGATTCAAGGTGTCAAGTCAACTCGCGTTCCGGCGCCCCACTCTGCGTCTCGGCGTCTCGGCGT
>RZZM01000110.1 GCA_009929845.1 Spartobacteria bacterium | reverse complement strand
CGGCTCGATGGGAATCTCGCCCTCCAGGGTTACTTGTTGTGCGATATATCTGGAGGGCGGCTACTCCGTAGAGCCCGGGGGCGCCGCGGGTTCTTTGGGGGTACGGGGCACGGGTACAGGCCGGCTCGATGGGAATCTCGCCCTCCAGGGTTACTTGTTGTGCGATATATCTGGAGGGCGGCTACTCCGTAGAGCCCGGGGCACCGCGGGCTCCATGCAACTGTGGCCGCAAGGGTTTTGAGAAGTTACTGTTGATGCCTCTATTTGATCATTCCTCGACGGGGGCAACGTCGGTTTTAGCGCTTTTCTTTTTGGGGGCCTTGGGGAGTTTGAGTTCGTATTGGTCGGCGACGCGCGCGAAGTCGGGGATTTGTTCGGCGTAGCGCGGGATCATCTTCTTCAGGGCGGCCACCTGGCGCGGGCTGAGCGCGCCTTTGCCTTCAAACTGCTTCTTGAGTGAATCGTAAAATTCATGGTCATCCCAGGTGCGTTTGCCCCGTTTAACAGGATCGCGCCACTGCTGGACGTGAGCCATGAGTTCGAGCAACGGACCGCTTTCCGTATCTTCCACAACCACATCGGGCGCGAAATCGAATTTTTTAGACACGGCTTCCACCCCGCCGAGTTGATCGGCGTACTTGTTGAGCAGGCGGTCGAGATACTTGATCTGCCGGGAGGAAAGGCGCTTGCCGTTTTCCACCTGGTCGCGCAGGGAACTGCAAAACACTGCGTCGTCGAAGGTCCGCTCGCCCACCGTACGCGGTTCCTCGAACGTGATCTCTTTGAGCGCGTCAAGTTTGGCGATGGTTTCCTCGCGCGGAGGTTCAACGGCCTTAAGGACGGAATCGACCGCGTCTTTGATATCCAGCTCCGCGACAACCTGATCCCAGTCCGGAATCTGCTCGCGGTACTTCGCGCCCAGCTTGATCAGGGCGTCCAACTGCCGTTGCGAGACCGCCTTTTTGCCTTCCTCGAACTGCTTGCGCAGGGATTCGACAAACTTTTTATCGCTGTAGGTGCGCTTTCCCCGCTTTTGCTCGGGGCCCCATTCGGCGACCTGGTTCACGGTATCGAGCATACGCGCCATGACATTCTTGTCGGCCGCGGGGCCCTTGGCCTTTTCGATCCATTCCTGGAAACTCGTATAGAACGTGGCCAGCATCCCGGTCCATTCCACCGTACCGTTCTCGATTTCGTCGAGGGACTGCTCCATATCGGCGGTGAATTTGACATCAAAAAGTTCGTTGAGATTGGTAATGAGGAACTCATTCACATTGGCGCCCACCTCGGTGGGTTTGAGCGCGCGCTTTTCCTTTTCCACATATTTGCGGCTCTTGAGCGTGGAAATAATGGAGGCGTAGGTGCTCGGTCGTCCGACGCCGTTTTCCTCCAGGGCGCGCACCAGGGAGGCCTCGGTATAGCGCGGGGGCGGCTGGGTTTCCTTTTCTTCTTTCAACGCTTCGAGACATTCGATTTTTTCGCCGATCTCCAGGGGCGGCAGGCTTTCGGCATCCTCGCCCTCATCCTCGTTGCTATCCTTGCCGTTGCCATTCTGCTTTTTGTTTTCCGCGCCGGTCACCTTCATGTAGCCGGGGAAGAGCACCTGGGAAGACGACACGCGGAACAGGCAGGAGAGGCCGTTCGGGTCCGGCGCCGGGGCGTCCACATCCACGGAGAGCTGCGCGATTTTGGCGGGGGCCATCTGGCTGGCCACAAAACGTTTCCAGATCAGCGTGTAAAGCTTGAGTTCCTCGCCGGAAAGATGTTTGGCCATTTCTTCCGGGGTCCGGGTGACATCCGTGGGCCGGATGGCCTCGTGCGCCTCCTGGGCGGAGCTACGGCTTTTGTATACATTCGGCTTCTCGGGGACATAGTCGGCCCCGTAGGTTCCGCTGATAAATTCACGTGCCTGCTCCTGGGCCTGTTTGGCGATGGAGACCGAATCGGTACGCATGTAGGTAATCAGGCCGACGCCGAAGTCGCCGCCTTCGTACAGTTTCTGGGCGATGCTCATGGCGCGGGCCGGCGAATAGCCGTACGCGCTGGAGGCGGCCTGCTGGAGGGTACTGGTGATAAACGGCGGACGGGCCCATTTGCGGACCTCCCGACGTTTGATGTCGCACACCGTGAATTCGCGGTCTGTGAGACTCTTCTCAATTTCCTCGGCCAGTTCCGGGGTCTTCACATCGGCCTTTTCGCCATTGATCTTGACCAGCCTGACCGCAAACGGGTCCCGGGGATCAACCAGCTTGCGGACACGGGCGCCCAGGATCCAGAATTTCTCTTTTACGAACGCGTTGATTTCATTTTCGCGTTCGCAGACCAGGCGCAGGGCGACCGACTGCACGCGTCCGGCGCTGGAGCCGCCGCGGATACGCCGCCACAGCAGGGGACTGATCTTGTAGCCCACGATGCGATCCAGCACGCGCCGCGCCTGCTGGGAATTCACGCGCTTCATGTCCAGCCGTCCCGGATGCTCAAAGGCCTCGCGGATAGCCGAAGCGGTAATTTCATTATAGGTAACGCGGAAAAACTGATCTTCGGGTATCTGTTTTTGCAATTCGGCCATTAAATGCCAGGCAATCGCCTCCCCTTCGCGGTCGGGGTCAGGGGCCAGGTAGACACTGTCCACTTCCTTCGCGGCCGTCTGCAACTCCTTGATCACCTTCTGCTTGCCCTTAATCGTCGTGTAATGCGGCTCGAACCCCTTTTCGATATCCACGCCCAGTTGGCGTTCGGGCAAATCGCGAATATGCCCCATGGACGCCCGGACCAGGTAATTCTCACCCAGTATTTTGTTAATCGTTTTAGCTTTCGCCGGCGATTCTACGATGACCAGTTTTTTACCCATTAAATCCTCCGTATCGTATTCCCAGGGCGATTCTCCAGCCCTGCGTGGCACGAAACATCTCTCATTTTATTTTTTTCCAATCATTGGAAAACAGGGGCGCAATGTTTTCCAATGATTGGAAAAAAGCAAACCATTTTTTCCAATGATTGGAAAAATCGCCGGATTTTTTTCCAATGATTGGAAAAATCGCAAAAAATTTTTCCAATGATTGGAAACTTTCAAGCATCGCTATTTTTTAAATGCATCCTCCTTTTTATCAAGGAGTAACGCAATATCATGAAAATGCACATACGTTGTCCTCGCCCCGGGGCAGGTCGGTGGTATGCACCGGGGAATCGGTGCGTTAAAAAATATTCAACAAGATGGGGATTTTATCCTGTTCGGGGGTGTCGTGAGGCGCCATTTGTGTTTTCTGGTTGATGCTCCCGATTCCCTGGCCTGGTCAGAACGACACGAAAGTGACGTTTTGAAGCGCCAAAACAACCCAGTATTGGTGGGCGAGGCGGGACTCGAACCCGCAAGCCTTACGGCACAGGAACCTAAATCCTGCGTGTCTGCCAGTTTCACCACTCGCCCGGCAATGCCGACATGGCTGATCGCTGAATCATGCGGCGGAATCCTCACACGCCTTCAAGGCGCGGACAAGAAAAATTTGCAGGCATTTTTTTCCGGGAGGGCACGGGGACAAGGCAGAAATTGCACCCGTAAAAGGGGCGCTACCCGCAGTGGAAATTGACCGATGAGAAAGAGCCAGGGGCCTGTTCAACCGGCTTCCATGGCCAGCGCGCGGACACGCCCGCTGGCCTGGCGGATTTTTCCGACAAAGGATGGAAAATTCTCGGCACAGGCGTCCCAAGTCCAGCGGAGGAGCACAGGGCCCAGGGTCCCCACCGCGTAGAAAAGCATCACAAATAGCGCCCATTTCATCAGCCCCATGGCGTAATACTTTTTCAACAGACGCTGTTTCATGGTGGCCCCGACCTTTTCACGTTCCTGCAGCACCAGCTCCTTGCGCGCGTTCAATTTCTGCTGTTCATAGGCGATATCCGCCGAGCTGTAATTGCGCATGTTGCGTATGTTGCTGATGTTGCGCTTATAATGCTGCTGCGGCCTTGCCATCCGGGATTTCCAGTATTGGTCCATGTCGGCCCGGGCCGCAAAAATCGGGGTAATAATGAATCCCACCAGCGCCGCCACGGACACTACCAGCGATATCTGCTGCCATATATTCAGTTTCATCTTCATAACAGCTCTCCTGTATGCCTGTCATCTTTTGTGCTGTCATGATGTTAGCAGGGCCAATACCGCAAAAAGCTTTGGTTAGCGCTGTTCGACGCGCACCAACAGTACGGGACCGTTTCCGTCAGGGACTTCCCACCCCCGGGCGACTTGATAGCCGGGGACCCAAACCACGTGTTTTTCGCACACCAGTAAAGGAATGCGTTCGCGCTCATCGCGCGGGACCTTCGCATCGACAAAAATATCCTGAATCTTCCGCGTGCCTTTCATCCCGAAAGGCAGGAAGGTATCTCCCGCCTGCCAGGACCGCATATAGAGGGGACGCCGGTTCCGGCGCGCCTCGTTAAGGCACACAAAACGGGGATAAACACCGATTTTCCCGCCCCGATCCTTGACAAGGGTTCCGCGAAAGGCCGTTTTCACCCGCAACGGAACGATGCCGGGCAATAGGGTTTCACCCGGAATCCGGAGGGGCGCAAAAAATGGATTTTCATGCGCCATTTTTTCCAGAAAAAGCAGGTTGTAGCGCCTGATGACGCCCCACCCCTGCCCGAGATGAATCCGCTGCGTACCATCGGTAGAGTCCGTCAACGTATCAAGCAGTTCAAGATGGGCCATGGAGAGGGTAAGGGATTCGGGACCCTGTTCGTAAAGCCACAGGAGCAACAGGCGCCGGCGCAGCGCGATGTGAACGGCCATGAGTTTCGCAACATCCAGGCAGGCAGGCGGCTCTGTCGCCCGGCATTCGATCAGGGCATTCGCCGCCTGCGCATCCATCCATTGATTCTCATCGCGCATGATAGTTGCCATACGCCCGAGCGCGGAACGGACCTGCGGGTTCATGCGCTGTTCGAGCAGAGGCAGGATTTCATGGCGCACCCGGTTGCGCATATAGCCCACATCGGCATTGGAGAGGTCTTCCCGCCAACTTAACCTGTGAGCGTCAAGAAAGGAGACCACCTGCCGGCGCGTAACATCCCGCAGGGGACGGATAATGGTCAACCCGTGCAAGACATTACGGTACGGAAGGCCCGCCAGCCCCTGCGGACCGGCGCCGCGGCACAACCGGAGCAGGACCGTCTCCACCTGGTCGTCAGCGTGATGCGCAAGCGCCAACAGACGGCTGCCGACACGCTCCGCCACACGCGCAAAAAACTCGAACCGCGCCTGCCGCGCCGCCATCTCTAATGAAAGCGGCCCGGTCTGGACCCGTCCGGGGACATCAACACGCGCTGAAAAGAACGGCACATTCAGACGCAGGCACAACTGCCGGACAAACAGCTCGTCGCCATCGGCTTCATCGCCCCGAATGGCGTGGTTAAGATGGGCAACAACAAGGGAACAGGCCAGTTCACGCTGAAGGTAATGGAGGAGATACAGCAGCGCAATGGAATCCGCGCCGCCCGAGACCCCCACCATGACCACCGCGCCCGAGGGAATGAGTTCCTGCTGTTGAATTGTCTGCCGCACGATGTGTCGCATCGCATATCCCATCGTTATAAAACCGCCGACACGCCCTCACCATCCACGCGTCAGGGGTGGAATGACCCGCGACAAACGCCGTTGGACATCAGGATTTGTTTCGTTGGATAACCGTAAACGGCTGGGCATTCTCGTCAAACTCGAACTGTTCTTTGGGCATGGCATTCTCGCCCACCTGGTCCACGCACAGCGAGACTATCCCCAACTGCTCGGAGGTTTTACGGGCATACAGCTTGACCAGGCCCGGATTGGAGAACTTGTCAAACACGATCACCAGCAACATATCCCCGGCCGTGCCCTCCATGTAGATGCTCATACGCTCGCCCTGGTGAAGCATGGAGCGGAATTCAGTCTCCCCGACAAGCCGCGCCATCTCCACGGTAGCAAAAAACGCCCCCGAAGCCAGCGCCGCAATATTATCCTCATCCTTATAAGAACTCACGCACTCCTGGGCCACGATGTTCCCGCCGCGGTCACACAGGAGAACAGCGTCCGCCTCCACCTGCACCAGCAGATCGGCGACAAGTCGTTGAATCCGTTCATATTCCTGTTCTGTCAGCGCACCAAACACAACTACCGTCCTTCACTGGGCACGGAAACCTCATTGGGGATATCCATGGTTTCCATATTGTTAGCTTGTATAAACTTCGTTAGAATTCTCTTTGAAATCAGGTTCAGCGCTTCCAGCACGCCATCTCCGCGGGTGGCCACCGCCTCCATCGAGGGCACCCCCTTGGCCCGCTGGTTGAGCATATAGTCCAGGTAATGAACCGGCGCCACATCGTTCAGGTCCCGCTTGTTGTACTGCAAAATATACGGGATGGCGTCCAGGGACACCTTCTGTTCGCGCAAATTGGCCTCCAGGTTCGCAAAGCTCTCCACATTTTCCTGCATCTTGCTCCACTGGGAATCGGCGACAAAAATCAGGCCGTCCACACCGCGCAACACGAGTTTGCGAGTCTCGTTGTATATCACCTGCCCCGGCACCGTATATACCTGGAATTTGGACACATACCCCTTGATGATCTGTGAGCGCAAAGGCAGGAAATCGAAGTACAGCGTCCGGTCCTGCTGGGTGGACAGCATGGTCAGCTTCCCACTGTTTTCCGGTGGTATGGCCTTGTGAATCTGCTCCACGTTCGTGGTCTTCCCACAAAGCGCCGGACCATAATACACCAGTTTAAATGTAATCTCTTTCCGCGAAAAGTTGATTAGCGACATATTCTCAAGCCTTACTTTTCCGAGACACCTATTATCTCCATTTAGCGTTACTCTACCGCAAGTTTCTCAATGCAGCAACAAAAGATTCGCCCTGTATTCCATTTTTACTTCTCAATACTTGTAAATCAGGCCCAGGCGGATAAAGGCGGCCTCCATGGAGAGGCCTCCAATGGATTCGGTCCCGTTTTTCCAGTTGGCTTCGGCCTTGCTGATATCAAATTGATAGCCCACGCCCACATTCAGCGAGTAGGTCCGGTTGAAGGCGTACGAAAAATCGCCGGCCACTATCCACACGATGGCCTGGTCAATGTCGATTTCCTGTTTCGATTCAAAAGGATATTTCCGCCCGTTTTTCTCGTACTCGCCCGAGAAACGCCCGTCCACATTCGAGTCGATGAACACCAGCCGCAGTCCCGTCTCCAGGTCGAGCCGGATTTTTTCCGTATGAAAGGGCCTCGCCAGGAAAGAAAACCCCAGCGGGAAAAGCACGGCGTCCCCGTCAATCTTCCCGCTGAAATTCACATCGACCGTTTCGGTAACTTCCGTCTGCGTGGACTCGCCCCCCGCGCTGCCCGGCGTGACCTCGATGTAAGATATCTCCTGCTGGTCGGTGGCCGTCAGCTCCTTGCTGGTGTTCACCTGCCATTGCGCCACCCCCAGATTAAGCGACACCCCCAGGAACTCCCACCAGTACTGCACCTGGAAATCCAGGCCATATCCATAGTCCCAGAAATCATCTTTCGGCATCACATAGGTCAGGTTTCCGACAATGTTCAAATCCGAGGTCTCGTTGTCAAATGTGTACCCCACGCCGGTATCCAGACCAACCATCTGGGCCATCCCGGTCCCCGCCATCATCCCCACGCACAACACAACCATCACTAGTATCCGTCTTTTCATCATTTGTCTCCGCATTATTAATCCAATATCTGCCCCATCATCCCAACCACAATTTTCATCTCAAAGGTGTCGGCCGGGGGCGCATCCTTTTCAAAGGTACGGTGATACACCAGCTTGATCACAGCCGAACCGGCCGCCGCGGCCTTGAATTTGAAGGTGAATATCCCGCCGCTGCCCAACCGGTTGCCCGCTGCTTTGTATTCCGCCTCCCCCACCTGTTCCACCGCGCCCGAGGACTCCGAGACATTTTCCCATGTGTACCCGGTCGTGATGTTGCCCTCCAGCTCAATTTCAAAGACGTCATCGATGGGGACATTGACCTCCCGTCCGTTGTCCTTCGCCGTGAACGGCCCCGCCCACCCTGATATGCCTGATAAAACCAGTATGCCCATAACTACTCCATATACCGCTCGTCTCTTCATCATCTGCACCTCCATAATGCATCAAATTCAAATGATTTGAATATACATCAAGGGAAAAATAACACAGAATGTCTCCGTTAATCAAGTCATGCAGCAAAAAATGAACCTGTTTTATTGAATGGGACGATGGCCGCGCGCCGGGCATCCCGAACCGAGGACACCATGTCGCTGGACTATGTGAATATCACTGTGTACGAAGACGCCCTGCCCGACAGGATTGTCGGACTGCTGGCGGAGGCGGACGCCCGCATCGAACGTTATTTCGGTCGCTACCCCAAAAAAAGGGTCCCCCGCTTTATCGCCAGCGATTACGAGGCGGCCTACCGCATGCTGCGCGCCATACGGGAACAGGACCTCTGCCCCGGGAATGCCTTTTGCGAATGGGGCAGCGGCTTTGGCATAATCACTATCATGGCGGCTCTGCTGGAGTTCGACGCGTGCGGCATCGAAATTGAGCCGGCCCTGGTGGAAGAAGCCATCGCGCTGGCCACAGGATTCGACAGCCAGGCCGAATTCATCTGCGGGAGCTATATCCCCGCCGGCTTCGAATACTATACCGACGGGATCGGCAACACCTCATCCCTGACCCGCACCGCGGTCCTCCCCTCCGACTGGCTGCGCGGCTCCTGCGAGTTCAGCAACGAGGTCGAAATCGAGGATTTTGACCTCATTTTCACCTTTCCCTGGCCCGGCGAGGCCGAACTTATCGAAAACCTCTTTGAACTGCAAGCCGCCGAAGGCGCCCTGCTCATGACCTACGACGAAACCGACGGCATGCACATCCAACGCAAAGTCTTCGAGTCCTGTTCCGCCCCCTACGGCTGAATGCGTACGCGAAACATGAGCGGACCACTCGGCGGCAAGGCAATTGGCATTATGCTCCAGGACCATCGTGGCCGGCTCGCCACCCATCCCGGTCAAATTCACCAGCCCGCGGCCTTCCGCAATGCGCCGCATGGGTATTTTGGACCGGATAATTCGTTTACAACAGTCGCGATAAGGGTATAATAATCAATACACGGAATGGAAATCGCTCAAACTGACGAAGGATAGACACATGTCCAAAGAAACGCTTGAAATCCACGAAGAAAAACACGGGGACGTGTTGTTGCTTCGTGTTTCCGGGCCCGTTGATTCGGCGACGGTCAATCAGTTTAAATCAACGCTGACCCCAGTGTTTAAAACCAAGGGGGCGCGAATTGTGATTGATGCCGGGGACCTGTCCTACATGAACAGCAACGCCATCGGACTGCTGATGATGTTCCGCCGCCAATTGTATATCAATGGCGGACGGCTGGCGCTGGCCGGGGTGTCCGCGCGTATCACGAAAACGCTGGAAACGATGAAGGCCAACAACCTGAAGATGTACGACACAGTCAATGAGGCGCTCGCGGCCCTGTCGTGATGCCCATGCTGTTGATTTTTTGTAACTTCTCCCTCCTGTCCGGGTAAAGCCTATTTCCGTTTTGCCATGGGCTGAACTTTACGAACCTGCGGGCCGGTGTAGACTTGGCGCGGACGTCCGATGCGGTTGGCCGGGTCGTGCTGCCACTCCAGCCACTGGGCAATCCAGCCGGGCAAACGTCCGATGGCGAACATGACAGTGAACATATCCGTGGGGATGCCCATCGCCCGGAAGACGATGCCCGTATAGAAGTCCACGTTGGGATAGAGGTTGCGCTCGATGAAATACTCATCGTTCAGCGCAACGGCTTCCAGTTCAAGGGCGATATCCAGCAGTTTATCCTTCACCCCGAGGTGCTTGAGGACCTTATCACAGATCGCCTTGGCCACCTTGGCGCGCGGATCGTACGTCTTGTAGACCCGATGCCCGAAGCCCATCAACCGGAAGTTGGAATTTTTGTTCTTGGCTCGCTCAATCGCCTTGTTTATGCCGCCGCCGTCTTTTTCGATACGGATGAGCATATCAATGACCTTCTGGTTGGCGCCGCCATGCAACGGTCCCCACAGGGCGCATATCCCGGCGGACACCGAAGCATACAGGTTGGCCCCCGCGCTGCCGACAAGGCGAACGGCGGAGGTGGAGCAGTTCTGCTCGTGGTCGGCATGCAGAATCAGCAACTGGTTCAACGCCTTCACCAGCACCGGATCAATCTTGTAATCGACCACCGGCGAGGAGAACATCATGTTGAGAAAATTCTCACAGAAGAGCAGCTTGTGACTGGGGTTCACAAAGGGGTGGCCGATCACCTTCCGGTAGGAGTAGGCCGCGATGGTCCGTATCTTGGCCAGCAGACGGGTAACAGTCATATCCAGCTCTTCCTGTCCCTCCGCTGTTTCAACTTCCGGGTAAAAGGTTGAAAGTGAAACCACCATGGCCGACAGGATCGCCATGGGGTGCGCGTGTTCCGTATACGACCGGAAGAACGTCAGCATATCTTCATGAATCAGTGAATGCCGGTTCAACAGGTCGGAGAAATGCTGGCGCTCTTCCACATTCGGCAGCTTGCCGTGCACCAGCAGGTAGGCCACTTCCACAAATTCACAGTGCTCGACCAGGTCCTCAATGGGGTAGCCCCGGTACATCAAAATGCCCTTTTCGCCATCCAGATAGGTGATTTCACTGCGGCAGGAGCCGGTATTCACATAGCCCGGATCGAAGGTGATCAATCCGGTTTCCGCGCGCAGCTTCCTGATGTCAATAGCCACTTCGCCTTCCGTGCCCACAATAACCGGAAACGTGATTTCCTTATCCCCGATACAGAGGGTAGCCGATTTTGCGTCTTTCATTTCCATATTCTAAATCCTCGTAAATAAGTTGTCATTTTCGTCTAGTGAGCGGGTATTCTAACGATCTGCGCGCCGGGATGCAATCTGGTTTTTACATGAATTTTCATTTCAAACCCATAGGATGAGCCAAAGATATTTGAAATTTCCTTGGGGTTACCAGGCCTGAACCCTGGCGCCTCCAATTCAGGTTCTTTGACTCTCTTCGTCAAACCTGTGCTCCGTAAGGGCAGAGCCAGGCCCTGAAGGGCCTAATAGAAGGTATAGACCCGGCCCACATGTCCCGGGATGACTTTTTCGGCAAAGGTGGCGCGTAACGCATGTTGGGCATCCACCCCGGTGCAATGGCAAGGGCCAATCCTTTCCAGGTCGAAGGCGGCCAGGGCCTCAAGGGTGCGGGCCAACCGCTCCGGCGAAGCATTCAGCAGATGAAATCCGCCGATGAGGGCACGGATTTTTGCATCCTTCGTCAGGCGTTGCACATGCTGCAGGGTATTGATGATACCGGCATGCGCGCACCCTACGCAGACAATGGTTCCCTTGTCCGTTTGAATCCACATGGCCAGGTCGTCCTCAATGGTATCCGGTTGTTGTCCCCCCGCGTCCAGGAAGAAAGGACCCCCGGGGTCCTCGTAGACGGTCGCGCGCGGGATGGGACCGGTCAAGCCAATGTGCTCGTTGAGGAACACCGGCTGGTCCGCTTTGATGAACCGGCCCGCGTCCCGTTGCGTCAGGGCATCGCATGCGCCGGACGGCATCGCAATCGCGCGGGCCTGCCCATCGCGTATGCTGTAGCGTTCACGGGTGATGTCCGGATGCCCGTATACGGGCACATCAGGCATGTGCGCGAGTACATGGGGAAGCCCGCCGGTGTGGTCATAATGCCCGTGACTCAACACCAGCGCATCCACCCGCTTGAAATCCACCCCCAGCAAAAAGGCGTTGTTCTCAACCACACATGTCTGTCCGGCATCAAAAAGGATACACCGGCCCGCGGCCTCGACCAGCATGGATAACCCATGCTCGGCGATCAGCGCGTCATGGGGCTGATCCTCGACCAGCACGGTGAGCTTCACCTGGGGAAATTTCTCGGCTATCGGCGTTGTTATCATGTAATGATTATAGGCCTAATCAACCCCGAACTACAACCGTTTTAGCGCTCAGTAAGTATTTTTCTTGACGAGTGCGCCTGAAAAATTTCGCCTGTTCCCTCCCTGTGCAGGCGCGGCTCGGCGTGCGCGGCAGGCTAAAGCCTCTGTACACCGAACCTCTTCCTGCGAGGGAAATGTTTGTTGTTTGGAAATCTTTTAGGAGGAAAGTTGGCTCCGGCGGTAGGGCTCGAACCTACGACCTAGTGGTTAACAGCCACCCGCTCTACCATTGAGCTACGCCGGAACCTGCTTGTCTGTACGCAGGACGCACAGGACCATGACAAAATAGTCACGGAACCAAATAAGTCAAGTGTTCTTGTTTGGCTTTTTTAAAAAAATTAAAAAACCAAAGCGGGCTTATCCCGCAACCCAATTTTATGAACCACAGAGAACGCAAAGAACGCAGAGAAAAACTGAATTTCTTTCTTTGTATCATTCGTGCGATTCGTGATCACTTTTTTCTCGCGCAGAGGCGCAGAGGCGCAGAGAAGGGGGAAAAGGGTAAAAAATCCGTCATATACCCAAAAGACACCCATTCCAGAGTGAATTTCGGGTTATTTATTAAAACAGTCGCCCAGTAAGGTACTAAAGTTAGCCGCCCCAGGTGTGGCGCGAGAAGACTTCGCGGATCGGTCCCAGGATATCTTCCAGTGAAAAAGGCTTGCAGACATGGTCCACCACACCCAGTTCGGTGATCCTGCGCAGCGTTTCATCGTCCAGATAGGCGGAAATGACAATCACATCCAGCGGCGGGCGTTCCCGCCGCGCGGTTTCAAGCACCTCAATGCCGTCCACGGGAGCCATGCGCAAATCAAGCAACATCAGGTCAAAGGGCTCGACCGACTCAATCCGCTCGATCGCCTCGAATCCGTCGGACACCGGAACCACTTCATGCCCCTCGGAACGCAGCAGGACCGCTACCATTTCCAGCAGGTCTTTATCGTCGTCGACTATGAGTATTTTTGCCATTTCCCGGATACTACCATACAATACAAAAAAAGCACAACGGGCTTTTTATTCGGAAAGTACAACTTTTGCAAAGCGTCGTTTCCCGGCTTTTATGATCATGCCATCCTTCAGGGGCACGGACACCATCGGATCAGAAACCTTTACATCATCGATCCGCAGGCCGCCCTGCTGGATCAGGCGTCGCGCCTCTCCCCGGCTGGCGCACAAGTCCCCGCACATAACCAAATCGATAATCCCCATAACGCCTTCCGGGGCGTCCGTGGCGCGCAATAGAATCTCGGGCATATCATCCGGCAACTTGTTCTGCGAAAAAACACGGGCAAATTCTTCGGAGGCCTGCATCGCGGCGGCCTCATCATGAAAACGCGCGACAATGCGGCGCGCCAGTTCATCCTTCATATCGCGGGGATGGCGACGTCCGCTGTCCACCTCCTGACGCATGGCCGCAACTTCCGTTTCAGGGACACAGAGGATGTAGGTGAAGTAACGCCACATCAGTTCATCGCTGACCGACATGGTTTTCCCGAAAATCTCCCGGGGGGGCTCGTTGATCCCGATATAGTTGCCGAGGCTTTTGCTCATCTTCTGGACGCCATCGAGTCCCTCAATCAGCGGAAAGGTCATGACGATTTGGGGGGCCATGCCATGAGCCTGCTGAATCTCGCGTCCCAGCAACAGATTAAAAAGCTGGTCGGTGCCGCCCAGTTCCACATCCGCCTTCACCATAACCGAATCATAGGCCTGCACCAGCGGATAGAGAAATTCCACCAGGGAGATGGGACGGTTTTCGGCATAGCGCTTTGAAAAATCGTCGCGGGCGAGCATTTGCGCCACCGTGACGTGCGCGCTCAGGCGAATGACCTGGTCGAAGCGCATGTCGCCAAACCACTCGGAATTGAAACGGATTTCCGTTTTTTCGGGATCGAGTATTTTGAAAATCTGTTCCTTATAGGTCTGTGCATTGGCCTCCACCGCCTCGCGCGAAAGCGAGGGACGGGTAGCGGATTTGCCGGAGGGATCCCCTATCATCCCGGTAAAATCGCCGATAATGAACACCACCTGGTGTCCCAACGCCTGAAATTCCTGCAGCTTATTGATGACCACACAGTGCCCCAGGTGCAAATCCGGCGCGGAGGGGTCGGCGCCCAGTTTGACCCGCAAAGGACGGTTTTCCCTGTCCGCCAGTTCCAGTTTTTTCTTCAATTCATCCCTGGAATACAGATCGACTGTTCTGGAGGCCAGGATATCCAATTGTTTATTTATATCACTCATGCCACACTCCATATATCGTTTATTAAAAAATTGAAAGAGAGAACTCAGTAAAATTCTGGTATGTCACCGCGCCTTCAGCGCTCCGCAAACGGGTCACCATCTTGGCGAACGGATAACCAACCGTTTTTGCCACGGTTGCAAGCGGTGGAACTGGCTTGTTG
>RZZM01000488.1 GCA_009929845.1 Spartobacteria bacterium | reverse complement strand
ACAGGCCTATACCGGACCTTACAAAAACAACGGCCCGGACCTGATTATAGGCTATCACAAAGGCTATCGCGCCTCCTGGGACGCCGCCGTCGGCAAGACAACCGGCCCCCTGTTCTCGGACAACGAGAAAAAATGGAGCGGCGACCATTGCGTGGATACCTCGCTGGTCCCCGGCGTGTTCTTCTGTAATAAACGACTCCCTGAAGAAGAAAAAATCCGCCTCATGGATATTGGCCCGACCGTGCTGAAACTTCAAGGCGTGCCCGTGCCGAGGTATATGGATGGTCGACCAGTGGATTTAATGCATAACAATAGTACTAGCTGATATACGATGAACCTCTATCTTGAATTTGATTGCATTATTCGTCGATTTGACGAGATGAGCATACGTTATGCCCTCTGTGGTGGTTTTGCCGTAGGCATTTATGGGCCTTTAAGAGCTACAGAGGATATAGACTTCATTATCCATCCGGATGATTTAGAGAAAGCTGCCGTTCTGCTACATGATGTTGGATACCGTTTGAAATCTCCAGCATGGCGTTTCTCAAATACCAGCTATGAGCTGAATCGCTTTATGAAGCCAATTCCAGATATGGAAGATATGCAGATTGTTGATTTGCTCGTTCCTGTATCAGATGAAACACAGGCAATATTAGATCGAGCAGAAAAGCGATCCTATGCGGACACATATATACGTGTTGTAAAAAAAGCTGATTTAATCACAATGAAAATGGCTCGTGGTTCTTTGCAGGATAAAGCAGATATTAAGAAGTTGGAAGATGACTCATGAAGAAATATGTGGACATGTGCCATTTAGAACGGCGAATCTTCCGGATCAGTGAGATCGTTGATCTGCAACGTCGTCTGGCTCATACAAAACCTATTCAAGCAGGCCGTACTGAAGTTGGTAAAGTCATTAAAGAAGATCGAAGTGAATATAAGAGTATTATAAAATGAATACGCCAATTACTAAGGGTCGTGTTATTGAAAATCAGTGATTTTTGATTTAGTGTATGCGTAATGCATGTGAACAGAAATAGACGAAAAGGTGTCAGATAGTAGATGAGTAAACGACGTAGAAATAAGGCAGAGGGCTGGGCGCTGAGCCGCCGGGATTTCCTGCGTATGGCCGGGGCGGCGGCAGTGGCGGCGGGTACGGTGGGGTGTCCGGCGGTCGTCCGTTCTTCGGGAAAGCGTAAGAAGATCATTGTGCTGGGGATTGACGGCATGGACCCGCGCCTCCTGATCAAATACATGGAGCAGGGGCGGATGCCGAATTGCAAGCGGTTGATGGCGATGGGCCGGTTTTCGCCGATTGCCACCAGTGATCCGCCACAAAGTCCGGTGGCCTGGTCGAATTTTATTTCGGGCACCAATCCGGGGGGGCATGGGATTTTCGATTTTATCGCGCGTGATGCGGAGACCCTTAAGCCCTATCTGTCGACCTCAAAAACGGAGGCGCCCGCCAAAACCTTGCAGGTCGGCAAGTATTCCATACCGGTGTCCGCGGCCAAAACCGAACTGCTGCGCAAGGGGCCGACACTCTGGAACCTTCTTCAGGACGCCGGGATTGAATCCACGGCCTTTCGCGTGCCGGTGAATTTCCCGCCCAGTCCCTCCAGCGCGCGCACCCTGGCTGGGATCACCACGCCGGATATCCATGGCAGTTACGGCATTTTTTCTTTTTATACCGATTCTCCGGAGCATCGTCCGGGGGATGTGGCCGGAGGCCATATCGAGCGGTTGCAGGTCTACAACGATCACGCGGACTGCATGCTCAGGGGGCCGGCCAATTCCTTCCGGACCGACGGCGCGGAGACCGACCTGCCGATTTCCCTGGATGTGGACCGGCCCAAACGCGCGGCGTACATCCGCATCCAGGATAACGCCCTGCTGCTCCGCGAAGGCGAATGGAGCGACTGGGTAACCTTGAAATTTTCCATGCTGCCGATGCTGGTGGATGTATCCGGGATATGTCGTTTCTACCTCAAAAGGGTGGACCCGTTTGTCGAGTTGTACGTGACGCCCATCAATATCGATCCGGCGGACCCCACCATGCCCATATGCACCCCCGGCGGATACGCCCGCGAGCTGGTCGATGAGGTGGGCCTGTTCTATACCCAGGGCATGCCGCAGGATACCGCCGCCCTCTCCGCCAAGGTATTCAATGATGATGATTTCCGGAACCAGGCAACCTTCATCCTCGAAGAACGGATGCGCTTTTTCGATTATGAATTAAATAACTACAAGGATGGATTCCTCTACTTCTATTTTTCATCCCTGGACCTGGATTCCCACGCCTTCTGGCGGGCTATCGATCCAGGGCATCCGCTCTACACGCCGGCGCTTGCCGCGGAATATGGGGATTTCATTCCGTGGCTCTATTCGCGCATGGACCAGGCCGTGGGCAAGGCCATGCAGTTGTTGGACGAACACACCCTGATGTACGTCGTCTCGGACCACGGCTTTGTTTCGTTCCGCCGACAGTTCAATCTGAATTCCTGGTTGATGGACAACGGGTATGCGCGGCCCAAAAACAGGTTCGACCGAGGTCACGGTAACTTTTTTTCGAATACCGACTGGCCGGCTACGCAGGCGTACGGACTGGGCATCAACAGCATGTATCTGAATATCAAGGGGCGGGAGCCCGACGGGGTGGTTGCGCCGGGCGAGGAGGCGGATGCCCTCAAGGAGCGCCTGGCGCAGCAGTTGAAGGCGGTGATCGATCCGGAAACCGGCCTGCAGGTCATTACCAATGTATACCGGCCGGAAGAAATCTATTCGGGACCCTATGTCGATATGGCTCCGGATTTAACCGTTTGCTACAACATGCACTACCGGGCGTCATGGGACACCATCCTGGGCAAATATCCCAAAGAGATATTGTTGGACAACCTGGACCCCTGGAGCGGGGACCACTGCATGGACTCGCAGTTCCTGCCCGGTGTGTTGCTTTCTAACAAGCCCTGGGCGGTACAATCACCGACCCTGGCGGATATGGCCCCCACTATCCTGAACCACTGCGGCCTGCCGGTCCCTCCGCAAATGACCGGGCGAGACCTGATGGACACGCATGTGTGAAGTT
>RZZM01000487.1 GCA_009929845.1 Spartobacteria bacterium | reverse complement strand
GCGACCATCAGTGCAACGAATATATGTTTTTTCATGATCACACCTCCATTCCGAAAAGGTCAAGTTGTTTGATCCTGCTCGGCACACAACAGACGCCGATCTCGCAGAAAACCTCGAAAAAAAGCGCTGGACGGGTGCCGAAATAAACGATCATCGAGTCCTGATCCCCCTTCGATTTGCCGTCAAGCCCCGGCCCGTAAAACGCAATGCGCCCCGTGACAAAACAGACGCCCTGACACGCAGACATCAGCGCAGCACCACCCCTGGTTCCTGTGATGTTGTTCAACAGGATTACCATTTCCTCAACATTCCCAGCGTCCCATTCACTCAGGATTTTTTTGATAAACCGCTTCACAAGATCCCGTGAATACGGTGGGTTGCAGAACACGCGACCATGCCAACGGCGGATCAGTCCGTTGTCTGACTCGGTGAAGTACGACTTCGCGCCCACCGTTTCGTTTGCGATTTCACACGTCGCCGGGTCGAGGTCGATTTCGCCCAGAACACGGCGAACACGGCGGATCACCCGCATCGGAGTATAGCATTCATCATTTGCCATTTTTGCCCCCATTTCCAATCACGGCCACGCCCCCACGCACCAAAGGCCCCACGCCAGAATGGCAGTACACGCTCCGGATATCAACCCGGCAATCAGGTAGTCAACGGGCGAGAATTTCATAACGGCACCACGTCCCCTGGTTCGATGGCCATGGTCCGTTTGATTTCGCCATCAACCCTCATTTCGTCACCGTGGACCTCAATTTCAAAGTAGGTCCCATCGTCGAACTCGATGAAAACATCATCCTCGGGATCAAAGCACTTGATTTTGTTTAACAATTCTTTGATTTTCATGATTTCACCTCCTCTTCAATTTCTGAAGGCCGCTCCATTTTCCTCGCATCGCCACGCAAACAAGCCCATCGAAACCGAACCTGTTCCGCGCTGGTTGCGCCCGACCAGCACCAAATCCAATCCAAGAATGCGAATCTGCACCCAGGATGATATGTATCACCCCCATCGTCTATGGCAATAGGGTCGCCATGCTTGATCACGGCCTTGCACCAACTGCATATGAAGTTTTTTGTCATCACTTCACCTTTCCGCCCTTCCACTCTCCATCCTCGAATCGCGCAAGCCCGTCTCGTTCTAGGTCCACGAGCGACTGACGCGTACCAGAATTGACCCCGATTGACACAGTGAACGCCGATGCCAGCCCATCGCAGTACGGACATTTTGTCGGACCCCAATAGGCTGGCATATACTTTTCCCACCGGTGGTGGTTGCCACATTCAAAAATAACGCCAATGACCATCACTTCACCTCCAGTCCCAGGAACTTAAAATGCTCAGCGGCCTAAATGTACCCCCCCAATACGCCCTCCCCCAGTCGCAGGCTTGCGAGTACGACCACTCCGGCAGATGGAGCGGCCAATCCGACCCCCACCGAACCCGCCACGGCGCCCCCGCCCGCGCCACAGCGCGCTTGTACTGATCACTGCCCTGATTTTCGTGAAACGCCGTGTCGATCCAAAGCCGCCCTGCCCAATCAGTGGGCGGACACGCCTCCCTCATCATATAGTCCATGGTCCACAATTCCGTTTGCGGCCCTGCCATCCACGTTGCCCATTTCCCGCCGCCGCCATGGGCCAGACACAACCGGATCGGGCGATCCCGCAGGATTTCCAGCCACCGTTCGGGCGCGTTGAGGTACTTTGCCCTCGCTGCGGTGACGCCCGGATCCCGAATACCACCCGGGGAGCAGTGACTGATTATCGGCAAATCGAGCGCACACGCGGCATCGGCGGCCTGCATGTATGGACCGCGCAAAAGCGATGGGTAGTGCTTGATCCCCGATACGCCGTCCTCGTCGGCCCACTCGTAAGGTACGAACACCCCCAGTTCCGTTCCCGCGCAGCACCCCAGCACCTCTCGCACCCCACGAGCAGGCGTCCCCGGCACCAAAAGCACGTTCGCACCGGCCACCCCGTTGGAGCGCAGCATTTTTCGGACTAGACGCACTTGTTTTTCCGTGGACATGAAATACAGTGCGATCAGATGACGAATCCGGCGGTATTTGGGCGACACAAACCCCAGGACGCGATCCACTATTTCCGCCGCCATATCGACTTCGTCCGGCCAATCGATGCCACGAAGCGCCCGTGACACCGCCATGATCGCCTTCATCTCGGACCTGTTGATTTTCCACCGCCCCGCAGCCACCTCGGGCGGGGTTGTGGCCTCGTTGATGATGTGCATGTGGTTGTCATGTAGGGTCATAATGCCCCTCAATTCTGTTCATTGACTCCTTCAGTCTGTCAATGGTCCTTTGCATTTCTGAGATCGCGGCCCTGTTGCCCTGTGCCCAGATGAGGTCATCCACCCCCACCACGGCATCTTTTTTGAATCGCGCCTCCACCCGCTCGCAGATCAGCCGCATCGCCCGACCCGCCCTGATCGCGGCCCCACGAAACGAAGCGCCTCCATTGATCGGCCCACGAAGCCCGCATCCGGGACACCGATAATAGGCGCAGGTGCCGTCGTCCTCGCCATCGCAGTCCACGCACTGGTAGATTGTCTTCAGCCTCATTTTTTCACCACACGCGGGGCACTTAATCGTTTTCATTGAACACCTCCCCATTTCTGAGCCTCTTGGTTATTTCCTTGACAACGGCCTCATGCATGTCATTGGCCTTGTCGTCAGCGTCCACTTCCGAAATCGCCCAGGGCGAACTGAATGTGACCTGCCTCGTGACATCAATGTCGTAATATCGCTCATCGGCGGGATCAGAATGGAATGCCATGGTCTCGAAATATCGCTTATGCCCGATTGTTTCGATTCTATTTTTGTACTTCATAAATCCGACCGTTGACACCACAATTTTAACATCGCCACATTCCAGAAGCGTGTTACGGTGAAATAGGCACTTGTAGCTACAACAAAAATGCCCGGCCCATCCGCGCTCAGTCCGTTTTACTTTTTTCGAACTCATGACTCACCTCCAGTGATTTTCCGCGCCCGTTCCACGAGCGCCGCCAAATCGGCCAGAATCCCAGACCACGCAGCCGTGACTGGCGCCGTGCATTCCGGCTCCAGGACCACCGAC
>RZZM01000109.1 GCA_009929845.1 Spartobacteria bacterium | reverse complement strand
AAAAAGTTTCCAATCATTGGAAAAATAAATCAAAAAGTTTCCAATCATTGGAAAAATAAGCAAAAAAGTTTCCAATCATTGGAAATCTAACCCACTGCCATAAATTTACAACGGCAGGGCATTACCCGACATGGCGAATCTCCAGCATGCACAAGTCTGTATCAATCTCACATCTCTGTCTGCGCTTTTCCACTATCGAGCCGGCCTGTACCCGTGCCCCGTCTATCCCAAAGAACCCGCGGTGCCCCCGGGCTCTACAGAGTAGCCTTCTTCGTCCCGCTCGCGGGGACTGCGCAGGACAAGCCCGCCCATCGTCTTGTCCCGCATGGGATTTCATTGATTCGCCAATAATTGCATGGGATTTTTTGATTGTATACACATCCAAAGAGATGCCGCGCCTGGAAAATGTACTGACACCCAAGCGGGAGGGGCGTTGGTATCACTTTAATTTGTTAAGGAATTTCAGGCCCAACCCTGACGCACTTTTCGTCCACTATGGGTCGCAGTCGCGGCGGGCAGATGTTTCCCGGCCGCCTCGATGAACGGCAGAATATCGTTCATCAGGATCCCGAAGGCATCGGGCGTAATTTGCTGGGCTCCGTCGCTCAATGCCATTTCGGGATGACGGTGCACCTCGATCATCAGACCATCCGCGCCCACCGCAATAGATGCCTTCGAAAGGGCCGTAATCAGGTCCCAGCGACCGGCCGCATGGCTCGGATCCACGAACACCGGCAAACTGGTTTCCTTTTTCGCGATAGCCACCGCGCTCAGGTCCAGCGTATTGCGCGTGGCGGTTTCATAGGTGCGGATACCGCGTTCGCAGAGGACGACATTGCGGTTGCCCCGCTTGACGATATACTCCGCCGCCAGCAACCATTCCTGCACCGTCGCCGACATGCCCCGTTTAAGGAAAATCGGTTTTCCGGTCGCCGCCACGCCCTCCAGCAACGAATAATTGAGCGCATTGCGCGCGCCGATCTGCAACATATCCGCTTTGGACGCCACCAGCTCGATGTCCGACTCGCGCACCACCTCGGTAACGATCGGCAGGCCGGTCGCCTCGCGCGCCTTCACCAAAATATCCAGCCCCTCGTTACCCAGCCCCTGGAAATCATAGGGCGACGTGCGCGGCTTGAACGCCCCGCCCCGCAGAATCGTGCCCCCGTTTTCAAGCACGCCCTTCGCCGTCCCGACCATCTGGTCCAGGCTTTCAACCGAACAGGGGCCGGCAATGACATGGAATACCCCGCCGCCGATTTCCAGATCACCCACCCGGATGATCGTCGGGTCCGGATGGGTCTCCCGGCTGATCAGTTTGTATTTCTTCTGGACCGGCAGCACATTCTCAACGCTGGGCAACGTGGCCAGGGTCTCGAGGGTCGCGTGCGACGACTCATCCCCAACCGCCGCCACGACCGTCCTCACCACCCCGCGAATCGTGTGCGGTTCATACCCCATCGTGCGAACCCGTTCTTCAATGTCGTGGACCTCCGCATCGGTCGGTCGCGGACGCATTATAATAATCATTCTCTCTCTCCTCTTGTTATCATGTGTTATTTACATAAAAAAACCCCGGAGAAACTCCGGGGAAATTCAGTTATGACACAGCACACGCGCGTCACCCCGGATCGGGGGCAAAATACCAAAAATAAAAATAGGCTGCGTTCGTTCTTGAATACATCGTCTGTCTCGTCAGTTAACCATGAAGTGTATATAGCCAAACACCACCATACCAACAAGCATAATTATCGCTAAACTTTTGTTAAAAAGATAAAAACCGTCTGTCGGGTCCGGATGCCTCTCAAGGACTTTTTCGGACGGAAACCAGCCGTCCAAAACCGCCCAGATACAAAGCACCAGCATGACAACCGCCGTTATCAAATACTTTTTTGTGCCGGGGACGTTATATTTTCGCGCCATCTCTCTGCTCCAGAAGTTAAATCCATTCCTGTCTTATGAATCGCGCACTCTACCAGCAGGAAAACGCCTTTACCAAGAAAAAATCCTTATTCTTTCCGGATTTTTTTTGTTTTTATCTCGTACATGGGCAGGGCAAACCCGAAACACCGTGTATATTTTACTGATTACGTTTGTACCGCTTGTGTAAGTTTCGGTATTCTTACAATAAAGTTTAAAACCCGAACAAAGGAGTGGGGACACTGAAACGACCATGAAAGACGATGAAGGCATCACATTCACAATAGAAGGAAAACCGGCGCTCATAATTATTGTTCTGCTTCTGGCCTTTTTTGTTTGGCGGCTCCTGGCGACCTCTGAAACGGTGGACCCGGCTGTTGAGAAATGCATCAGGAACGTTTTGTCTGCCGAATATGCCCGGTCGCTCCTGCCCGCCATCCGGCAGAGCGTGGACAACCAGGATGACGAGGCCATACAAGAACAGGTTGAACGCCTGACCACCTACGGGAAACGAATCACCTTTCGCTCGCTGTGCTCCCGCGACGGGGGCACGCGCCTGATTGTGCGGGCGGAAATCCTCGTGGATGGAAAACCCCCACCCCTCGGCAAGCCTGTCCGCTATTTTCAGATCAATCACTTTCCGCTGCTGGGCTACACCTATGACATGGAAGCCACCGTCCTCGATTACTACCTGCCGTTCATGGACTGACAACCGCCGAAAAGGGCATGCCACGAAAAAAACCTGTTGCAAGCGTGTTAAATCTGCATAATGTACTGCCACAAATGCAACAGGCCCGTTTCGGGCGGTTGGTTTTGCCATGAGTACAAGGAAACACACTGAATGAGAATTATTGTTATAGGCGCCGGCGCGGCAGGAAATCGAATCCCTGCGCTTCATCGCCATCATTCGAGAGGACAAACTGCTGATCCCGAGCGGAGAAACCTGTGTGCGGGAAGGCGATGAGCTCTATGTGGTGATACGCCCCGCGGGGGGACATCAATCTTTCGCGGCGGGACGGGTTCGGCGTGGTGACCTTTGGCTGGTTGGCCGCCGCCCTCTTCGGCGCCCTGCCTTACATGCTCTCCGGTGTTATTCCCCATCCCGTGTCCGCGGTCTTTGAAACCATGTCCGGGTTCACCACCACCGGCGCTTCCGTGCTCTCCAACCTGGAATCCGTGCCGCGCGGCATTCTTTTCTGGCGCGCGTCCACGCACCTGTTCGGGGGGATGGGCGTTCTGGTGCTGTGCGTGGCGATCCTGCCTTTCCTGGGCGTCGGCGGGATGTCGTGGTTTGACAGTACCTGCCATACCTTTGCCACGATGGCCACCGGCGGGTTTTCAACCCGCTCCGCCAGCATCGCCGCCTTCGACAGCACGTACATCGACGTGATCATCATCATCTTCATGTTCCTCGCCGGCGCCGGTTTTTTTCAGGCCACCTCGATCCTGACCACCACCGGGTTTTGCACACAGGATTTCGACACCTGGCCGAATGCCTCACGTATTCTCCTGATCCTGCTCATGTTCATCGGGGGCTGCGCCGGTTCGACCGGTGGCGGGATAAAAAACATCCGGATATTCATTCTGCTCAAACAAACGGCGCGGGAGATTCGACGCTTCATGCGCCCGAAGGCGGTCTTGCAGGTGAAGCTCGACAACGCGCCGGTCGATTCTGAAGTGGTCTCCAACATCACCGCGTTCGTCGCCATGTTTGTCCTGATTTTTGCTATCGCCACCTTTGCCATGACCTTCTTTGTTCCCGATCTTGAAACGGCCTTTTCGTCTGTAATCGCCTCGCTCGGGAACATCGGCCCCGGTCTCGCGAATGTGGGGGCCACAAAAACCTACGCCGACATTCCGTCCGCCGGGAAAGCCATACTCACCTTCTGCATGCTGCTCGGGCGTCTGGAACTTTACACCGTACTGGTGGTTATGCTCCCCTCCTTCTGGGAAAAATAGTCGCACTCTTTTTTCGCATATCCCGCGCCGGGGCTCTACGGAGTGGCCGCCCTCCCAATTTTCCGCACACTATGTACCCCTGCAGGGCGAGATGCCCATATACCAGTAATCGCGGTGAATCGATAAAAATCTCGTTCGGCGGCTAACGTTCGAGGTTAGGAGTTCTGAACTTCCATGAGGTAAGGAGTGCCGAGTTTTGCCCAATAAATGGGGATGATTTTACTGGACACCACCATATATAGTGTGTATAAGGCGTATTTTAAGTGACAAGTTCAATATATTGACAGGCAAGTTTTCTGGAGCGCTGCATGAATCCAGTTGAGACGATACGGACATATACTCTACAGGAGGTAACAGAGCTGACTGGTATTGAGGAGAGCCGTATACGTTATTACGAGGCCAAATTTCGTGACTTTTTCGGCTTTACCGAAATGGACCTGGCGGGGGGCTGTATTACGGAGCGGCATCTTTTTATCCTCCGGAAAATCCAGCAGTTGATGGTCGAGGAGGGGATGTCGGTCAGCGATATTCGTCTCGAACTGGCGCAGAGTTACGCGGTGCGCAAGAAGGCGGTGCATGTGCTGGCGGTCACCAGCGGCAAGGGGGGCGTGGGGAAGACGACGGTTTCGGTCAACCTGGCCATTACCCTGGCGAAGGCCGGACACCGTGTGTTGATTTTCGACGCGGACCTGGGGTTGGCCAACGTGCATGTGCTGACCGGTTCGAAGCCGCGTTATTCGATCATGGACCTGATCACGGGGCATGCCTCCGTGGAGGAATTACTGACGCCCGGGCCTGAAGGGGTGCAGATGTTGTGCGGTCTTTCGGGGGTCAGCGAGCTGGCCAACCTGGATTGGGAGATTACCGAGCATGTTGGACGCGAGATCGGCCAACTGGCCCTGACCTTTGATTACGTTATCATCGACACTGCCGCCGGCATCTCCCGGCAGGTTACGCACTTCCTGGAGCTGGCCGACAAAATCCTGGTGGTTGCCACGCCCAATGCCGCTTCCATCCTGGACGCCTATGGCGTGATCAAAACCGCCAAGGAGTGCCGTGTGGAGGGGACGATTGATTTGATCATGAACCAGGTCAAGGACAGCGAGGAAGCGCGGTCGGTGGCCGCCAACATCTCCGCCTGCACCCGGAAATTCCTGGGGTTCTCACCCGGCCTGACGGGGTATCTGCTCAATGATCCGCTGGTGGATGTCTCCATCCGCCGTCGCCTTCCGCTGGTCAGCGGCTTTCCGGAGTCCCCGAACAACGCGCTGTTTGATGACCTGGCCGAGGAGCTCACGAGCAGTCGGGAGGGCGCCATCGGGCCGTCGCCCGCGGCGGGGCGCCTCACCGAACTTTTTGTTGTACGAAACACAGAACCCATCCCGATGGGAACACCCTCATGAGGACCATGGCATGACTACTTCACCCGACTTTGACACACAGGCTGAATTACATCCGGAGGATATGCTTCTGACCGGGACGGACCCCCTGGCCGACATGCAGCTTGAGGACGACGATTCCGCCGCATTGCTTTCCATGATCGAGTCGCAACCGGTGCTGACCCGCAAGGTCGCGCCCTCTACCGGAATCGCCGGGATGGGGGACAAGGCCTTTTCAGAGAATTTCACCGCGCATTTCGGTTTGGAAAACTGTCCGTTCCAGGACGCCATCAACCCCGAGTATTTCTACAAGACCGCGACCCATGAAAAGGCGTATTTGCGCGTAATGATGAGCATCGAATATGACATTGCGCTTTCGCTGATCACCGGCGCGAGCGGCACCGGGAAAACGATGTTGAGCCAGATGATCCTTCACACGCTGGCCAACCGCGCGTCGGCGCAGCCGGTGGTGGTCCTGGTCAGTCCCCAAATGACCAAGACCGCGCTGCTCCGGGAATTGCTGGACGCGCTGGACGTCGAGGCCCCGCGGCGCGCCTCCGCGCATGATCTGCTCCGGTTGATTTCCGAAAAGGTGGTTGAGCTGTACCGGGACGGGAAAAAACTCATTGTGATGATTGACGAATGCCATTTTCTGACCTCGGACGCCTTGCACACCCTGCGGACCCTTACCAATATCGAGGTGCCTGAGCACAAGCTGATGACCTGTGTCCTGTTGGGCGAGTCGGCCTTTTTGAAGCGGCTGGAAAAACCGGGCTACGAATCGCTGCGCAGCCGGATATACGCGCGCGGTGAACTGGAGGCCCTCACGGCCAAGGAGTGCCGTCAATACGTGAAATACCGTGTACTGATGGCCGGCGGGAACGAAGATTTATTCGACGACATGGCGCTGGACGCCGTGCATTACTGTTCCGGCGGCATTTGCCGGCAAATCAACAAGCTGTGCATGATCGCTATGCTCGAAGCCTACATGCAGGGCGCCACCACTGTTGACGCAAGGGTGGTCGGCCTCGCCGCGGGGCAGTTGTAGTCCGCGGAAGTTCGCCCACGGATTACACAGCTTTTCACAGATTTTGCGTGCCTTTTTAAAATCAGGACTTGACCGTTGCAGGTTTTATTTTCCAGGCGCCGTGTTCTTGAGTGCGCCGGATGCCAGTAATTGATCGCTGATAATACGGGCGACAGCCTCATGCCCTTTTTCGGTGTAGTGGCAGTCGTCGTGGAAATATTCGAGGGATCGGGGAATGGCGGCGTCCAGATCGATCAGCGGCGCCTGTTCCTGTTCGGCAATCGCTTTGATGTCGGTGTTGTACGCAGTCATCGCGTCCGCCATGGCCCCGGCCCCCAGATAGGTTCCGGGTGTTACACGGCAGAAGCGTTTATTCATCCAGAGTGCCTGTTCTTCCTCGCGGGATAAATCATGACGATAGATGGAGGGTTCCGTCGCCAGGAACACGCGCACGCCATCCGCTTTTAAAAGGCGCGTCAGGCGGGTGAGATTGCGACGGAAGTCGTCGCGGCTGAGGAGGTTCGCCTGCTCGACAGGCCGTGGACGCCGGAAATCAGAGAAGAGTCTGCTGCCGTATAATTCCATGACCCGGCGAACCAATTGGGAGTGAATACGGACCAGGGGCGGTTGTTTAAAGTAGGCTTCGACCATGCGGGCGACCGGTCCATAAAAATGTGAGTAATCGTGTTCATAGCCCTGGCGCGCAAAGTCCGGGGGGGAAAACGACCGGTAAATATCGTTGATGTTGTGGCAGATCACCATGATATCGGGGTTGAAATCCGCGATGGTAAACAGATATTTGATGATGGAATGTTCGGTGGTGTGCCAGTGGTTAGCCGCGTTCTGGACCTCGATATGCAGGTTTGTGCAGGTGGCCTGCCATTGTTTTTCCAGCAGGCGCGGATGGGTTTTCTCGAAGGTTGTCCGCGAACCGAGGAAGGTTGATCCGCCCAGGTAAAAGATGCGAAGTGTGCCGGGCGGCTTTGCGCGTGTGATCTCTTCGCCCCGGAACCCGTGGCTGTTCACGCAGAGATTGGTTCCGGGCGCGAGGGTGTTCTGTAGGTACGGGTGGTAGTCCGCGGCGGTAAAATCCGTCTTTATACGCGCTCGCGCGTAGATTTCCAGGAGGACCAGGAGGGCAAGGCCCAGCAGCAGGGCGATCCTGCGTTTGATGCGCGGGGTCACCGGCAGGTCGCGTCCGCGGTAGTTCTTCAGCAGGGACACCGAGAAAAAGAAATGAAGTGACCGTCGCCAGCCGAGCGCCGCCAGCAGGCAGGCCAGGACCAGCATGGCGTCAAGCGCATCGTATTTATTGAAGAACAACGGGCGGTCGGCTGTGTGCGCGAGGAAGCCTGCCGCCAGAACCATCCAGAAGCAATAGCCCGCCGCCCGCAGGTATGGTTCAAAAGAGCGCTTCAGTTTCATCCGGGGGCTCCTGTGTCAGGTCATAGAGATACAGCGCCGCATTGGCCTCGTGAAAGGCATCCAGTTGGCGCCCGTACGAATCCAGGCAATATACAAAAAATTTCTCTTCGTCCACACCGCTGCGCCGCCAGATATGCGACATCATGACCCATACCCGCGGATGTCCTTTCAGGCAGGCCAGGTCCCCGGCGTAGGAGCGCCAGTCGTCTATGGAGCTGATGCCCTCGATATAATCACCCGTCTGAAAACGGGCCGGGTCGGCATAAAAGATAAACATGGGCACGGTGTGGTAGTAGATGTACAGCTTGTCGCCCGATTGCCAGTTCGCTTCGAGGTATTCGACGACCGGACGGATTTCGGTGTGCCGTCGCGGCAGGATCACATTGCCCACCGTATATTCCAGGGGGTGCAGGATAAGGAAAATAAACAATATTGTCGCGGGCATGCGCTTGATTTGCGCCAATCCCTCGGCAATCAGCATCAGGAGGATGGGCACGGAAAACAGCATCAGGCGTCCCTCGAACGGATACCTGTGCAGGGCGGAGGCCAGCAGCGCGAGGCCGATGGGGACGATCCCCGTGAGGGCAATCAGGCGCCGCTCTTTTGAGGCCATCTGCGCGTATGCGCCGATGATGGCCAGGGTCGCGGCCAGCCCGGCCTGGGTGAATTCCACGGGCCGTTCCATCAGGTTGAGAATAGCCTCCATGTACCACGACAGATCTTTCAGGGACCGGGGCGGAAACGGCATGAAGCCAGTCCGCCAGTAGTTGGTAAGAAACTGGTTCTGCACAAGACTCCTGCACGTCAGTGAATACTTATAAAGAAAACTGACCATCCATATGGCCATGAACAGCGCCACCAGCATCAGTCCTTGCCCATTGCGTTCTTTCAGGCAGAAGAGCCCAAGAGTCGCGCCGATCCCCGCCAGCAAAAAAACCGACGGATGCGAACACCAAACCGACAATGCGCCGACAACGCCCAGCAGTATGGCCCATTTCAGCGTGAGGGGATTCCGGTACAGGTCCCACGCCAGCAGCAGGAGCACAATGGTCAGGAAGGCGTCGCACCCATACTGTTTGACCTCCGCGGAATAGCGCACAAGACTCGGTGATATGGCAAACAGGAAGACGGCGGGAAGTACGGCCTTATGGCTCAGGGTGCGCCGGGCCAGCGCCGCGAACAGCGGGACGGATGCCAGACCGGCCAGCAGGGAAAGCAGGCGCAGCGCGTATTCGCTGCGTCCCAGCCATACATACATGGCCCGCAACGCCCAGAGAAAGCCCACGGGCGCCCCCTGATTGTAATCCAGCGGCTTCATGAGTTCGGCCATGTTCCGTTGAATGATATTGCTGGCCAGGAAAATTTCATCCAGCCACAGGGAGCGGTTTGTCACATATTGATCAACGCGCAGGAACAGGCCCAGCACAACAACAGCGCCCACCCAATACCGAAACCGGTACACCGATGTGGCCATTTCTTTTAACGCCCTCATAAGAACCCTCAGCACCCAATCTAACGCACATCCACATGTTGTCCGGCGCGGCACGTTTGGCCCGCCGAGTGTCCCACTGTCACATACGACCCTCTCATGGTCCTTTCTCAACGGCGCATTCAGCCAGTTTTTCCGTGGTTATTCAAGCCGAAATTTCATCCAATGCCTTGCGTTATTAACGGAATGGGCGTAGAACGGTATGGTATATACAGGCAGTGAACGATATGGCAGCGCAATACTTAAAGAAGGCAAACGGTAAAATCTACGGTCCGGTGGAGCTGGACGCGTTGGTGGAGTGGGCCGGTGAGGGGCGCGTGGGGGCGGAAGATATGCTCTCGGAGGACCGCGAGACCTGGACCGCCGCGGTGGAGGTCAAGGAACTGCAGATGTTCTGGCAGATTCGTTTGCGGGACCATACGACGATTGGTCCGCTCAATATTCTTGCGGCGTATGAACATGTGAGTTCAGGGCATATACAGGCGGATGATGTGGCCGTGAATACCTGGACCGAAGAGGAGATGCCGGTTCAGCAGGCCATTTTGCAGGCATTGATTCGTGAGCGGGTCATGTATCACCAGCGGCAGGTCAAGTGGGAAAAGCGCAACCAGACCCTGGAGGCCCGTGTCCAGGTGCTCTCCAAAGAATTGCGCGCAGAGCGTGACAAGGACAGCGACCGGGCGGGGCTGGAGGCGGAAATCGAACATTTGACCGGGGAGAACGACCGTCTCAATCAGGAGGTCGGACGGCTGATCAAACTGTTGAATGAAAACCCCGATACCCCGGATGTGGCGGTGGAACTTGAAGTGGTTAAAAAGGAAAATGCCCGCCTGCAGGATGAGCTGCGCAAAATCGCCGTCGAGATGAAGACCATACGGCAGCAGGCCATACGAGCCTCCGAGGACGAAGGGGAGCCTGAAGGATTGTCCGCGAAACCCGACAAGATACGCCAACCCTTCATGAAGGCCGTCGCCAAGGAATTACGGGTCAAGCACGCCGCCGCGCGCCAGACCCCACCGGTTTCGGGGCTGCGCAAACGGACCATAAAAACCAGCCATCCCACCATTACCCGCCATCCCCACCACGGGCGCGGCAAGTACTAACCGGTCAACCTGTAACCTGCAACGGTCACCGACCTCCTTGGTGTAGGCGCTTGTCGCGCTGGCCCTGGGCTATTGCGACAAAGGGCGCCGGAGCCGCGATTTTTCCGGAGAAGTGGTTTCCTTACTCATTTCCGGTAGAATGTCCTTGGCTAACCCCGGTTTTCTGTGCTAGTTTGCGCCCCTCAAAAGTACACCGAGGTATTAAATGAATATGACAAGAGTAGTTTCAGCAATAACAATGACAGTCGTCGCCCTTATGGGGAGTGCCCATATGGTTTCCGGGCAGACGTTAACAGAAACCAACACACCGGCGCCGCAGGGGATCGAAGTGACCGCGGACCGTCTCGAATACGAGGCGGAGGGCAAGCTGTTGGTGGGTATCGGGAATGTGTTGGTTCAGCAGGGGCCGGATGTCCTGCGTGCCGACTGCATAACCGTGAATACGGAGACCGAAGAAGCCTATGCCACCGGCAATGTCATTTTCGAGCGCGAAGGCCGTATCTGGCAGGGCGATGAGCTTAAATATAATTTCCGTGACGATGTCGGTGATTTCGGCATTACCGAGGCCTATATTGACCCGTATTATGTGTTTGCCGAAGAATCTGAAAGGGTTTCCGAGAGTGTCTTTGAACTCCGCGATGTGACGCTGACCACCTGTGAAGGCGAGGACCCCCAGTTTTATATCCGTTCCAAGAATGCCAGCCTGACGGACCAGTCCGTCATCCGGGCCAAAAATGTCGTCTTTTTCCTGCAGTCTGTGCCCATCTTTTATTTTCCGTATTTCAAGTATGATATCAACCGGCAGACCAACTGGGATATTCTCCCCGGCTACAGCAGCCTGTGGGGCGCCTACCTGCTGACGGCATACAACTACCGTATGAATGACTATATGCACGGGGCGACACACCTGGACTACCGCAGCAAACGCGGGTTCGGTGTGGGGCAGGACTTCAAATGGCGCAGCGAAACCAACAGCCTGCGCGGCGATTTCAAGTCCTACTACGCGGATGACCAGCAGCCGTATCGCGATGAAGACCAGGAAGAGGAACGCGGCAAGCTTGTGGACGCCGAGCGCTACCGGTTGTCCCTCGTGCACGCCCACATGTTTACCCCGCGCGATTACTTCCTGGTGAATGCGGGCTACCTGAGCGACCCGTACATACTCGAGGATTTCTTCCGCAACGAGTTTCGCGAAGAAGCCGAGCCCAGCCACGAAGTCTCACTTTCTCATCGCGGCGATAATTTCTCCGCGGGCGTCCTCATCAACAAACGCCTCAATGATTTCTATGAGAACGTGGACCGCCTCCCGGAGGTCAACCTGGCCTTTCAACGACAGCGCATCGCCGACAGTTGGCTCTACTACGAAGGCGAAAACAGCATGGTGTACCTTAAGAAGCTCTATCCGGAAGATTCCGGCAAGGAGGAGTACGATACCTTCCGGTTGGATTCCGGACACACCCTCTTGTATCCCACCCGGCATTTCGGGTTCCTGAACGTTATCCCCCGCGTGGGCTATCAGGGTACGTATTTCACCGAAACCAGGGAAGAGGAGACCCGCGAAGTCGTTGTAGAAATCGCCACCACGAATGAAGTCGTCGATGGCATCACGAACTCCATTACGAGTTTAACCAACCGTATGGAGACCTTTACCAAAGATGGCGGGGCCAAATTCCGTAACCTCTTCGAGATCGGCATGGAATCATCATTCAAGGCCTTCAAGGTGATGGTCGAACCTGTCAACGGGGAGGGTGGCCTGCGCCATGTGGCCGAACCCTACATCGACTATACCTATGTCCCCGAGCCCAATGTGCGGCCCACGGAACTCTACCAGTTTGACTCCATTGACAGATTGGACAAACGAAACGATATCAAACTCGGTATGCGCAATAAACTGCAGACAAGGCAGCGCGCCACGATCTTTGATCCTGTCGCGTTGCAGACCAATGAATATGCCATCATCCGGGATATTGTCGACCTGGATATCTATACCTATTACCACTTTGAAAGCGAAGACCCGGACGGACGCGATTTTTCGCCGGTGTATTTCGACGGACAGTTCCGTTTCACCCGCTGGATGATGCTGGACGCCGAGGGTAGCTTTGATACCTACGATTCGGAATTCCGTGAACTGGACGCGCGCTGCGGACTGGTGACGCCGGATTCCAGCCGTGTCTATTTGCAGTATACCTATCGCAAGGACCGCGGGGCGGAAGACCCGTACAACAATTCCATGACCCTGCAGCTCGATCTGTTCCCGGAGAAGCGCTGGTCACTCGGTACCTTCTGGCGCTATGACCTGGACGACAGTTACATGGAAGAGCAGGGCTATTATGTCGAGCGCCGTTTTTCCTGCCTGGGCACCAGCGTTGGCTACAGCGGTCGCGGAAGCGACTGGGATGTCTGGTTTGAGGTATGGTTGCTTGCGTTGCCTCAATCGCGCATGGCTTTTGAAGGGCGATACTAATGCTGGCACAAGGTATTTGACCATGGCTGATCATCTCATCACCGGCGGCGCCGGATTCATAGGTTCCAATATTGTGCATGCCCTGCTGGCGGAGGGAAGCCGCGTCCGTGTGCTGGACAACTTCTCGACTGGACGTCACGAGAATCTGGAGGCGGTGAAGGACCGCATTGAAGTGATTGAGGGGGACCTGTGCGATGTGGATACCCTGAAACAGGCGATGGCGGGCATCCGCTACGTCTTTCACCTGGGCGCGCTGCCTTCGGTTATCCGCTCGGTCCGGGCACCGATGCCGACCCACGAGGTAAACATCACCGGGACATTGCGTGTTCTTATCGAGGCGCGTGACGCCGGGGTGGAACGCGTCGTATTTTCTTCATCCTCTTCCGTATATGGGAATACAGCCGTCCTTCCCAAACAGGAAGATATGCGCCCCATGCCCCTGTCCCCTTACGCCATTTCCAAGCTGACCGGCGAACACTACATGCGCGTATTCCATGAGTTGTATGGCCTTCAAACCTTTTGCCTGCGCTATTTCAATGTCTTTGGACCGCGCCAGGATCCCCAGTCGCAGTACGCCGCCGTCATTCCCTTGTTCATGGATGCGCTGACGCATGATCGTCCGCCTGTGATCTTTGGCGACGGCGAACAGACCCGCGATTTTACCTTTGTGGCCAATGTCGTCGAAGGCAACCTCTGCTGCCGGACCGCCCCGCCGGAGGCGGCCGGCGGGGTCTATAACCTGGCCTGCGGCGACCGCACTTCGGTCAACGACCTCGCCACCGGCCTGGCCCGGGCGTTGGGCAAGGATATCCAGCCGGTATACGAACCGCCGCGTCCGGGCGATGTGCGCGACTCCCAGGCGGACAACGCGCGCGCGCGCGAAATGCTCCAATGGGCGCCTTCCGTGGATTTCAATGAGGGACTCCGACGGACCGTCGAGTGGTTTCTCGCGCACTGACCCGGTCGCCGGTGCGTCGCCAATTTTTTGAGGGCCTGTCTGCGTAAATGCTTTGACGGATACCCGATCATCCTTCATCATGCCTGACTGAACGTATCAATGAATCAACAGAATATGGAGAGATCATGGGCTCATACGATTTAACCGGAAAAGTAAAAGTGGTGATGGATACACAGACGTTCGACAGTGGATTCAAAAAAAGGGAATTTGTGGTCACAATGGAGGACAGTCGTTATCCGCAGGATATTTGTTTCGAGACATTGGCGGAAAAAATCAGCATCCTGGACAACATCAAGCCCGACCAGGAGGTGAAGGTATCCTTCGACATCCGGGGACGGGAATACAACGGCAGGTACTTCAACAACCTCAGCGCCTGGAAGATCGAAGTGCTTTCGCAGGCGCCCGCCGCGGACGAGTCGTCCCCGGTCGAAAACATCCCGGCCGAGCTTGAACCGGATACGGAAGACCCGCCGTTCTGATGGAATGATGTCGGCTTTTCATTGATTCGCAAGTAATCGCAGTGATTTTTTGATTGGAAAAAGGCTCGCAGCCCAGGCGTTAGCCTCCCCGTTCGTTGTTCAGGCTTCAGCCTGTTGCGCACGGTGTGCCGTGCATGTTTCGCGCCGAAAATCGCAAAAAGCGGGCGATTTTAGTGAAAAAATGACGATTTTAAGCCTTTTTTTGGCTATTCAGAACGATTTTTGTATCTTCTCAATAACCCATTTTGTTAGCCACGGATGAACGCAGATGAACGCGGATAAAAACATACCAAACGGCCTTTATGAGCCGGAAAATGACCAAA
>RZZM01000486.1 GCA_009929845.1 Spartobacteria bacterium | reverse complement strand
GCCATGAAGGGGGACCGCGATCAATGCCTGGCCGCCGGGATGGATGACTATATCTCCAAGCCCATTGGCGTGAATGAACTTTCCGCCAAGCTGGCCCTATATGCCTTATGACCTCGCCCGCGCCCGCCCGTTTTATGGATGCCTGTGCCGATCATGCGTTGCCCCTTTCGCAGGATCGCCTGGACGCATTGTCGGCCTACTTGACCATGCTGCTGGCCGTCAACCGGCAGGTGAATTTGACGGCGGTCAGGGATAGGGACGAGGCCTGGATGCGTCACATTTTTGACAGTCTGCTGCTCTGGTCGCACCTGCCGGAACAGGGCTGTGTGTTGGACGTCGGCAGTGGCGGCGGGTTGCCGGCTATTCCCCTGGCAATTTGCTGTCCGCATGTGCGGTTCACGTTGCTGGAGGCCACAGGCAAAAAAGCGCGATTTCTGGAGCAGGCGAAAAAGACCTTGGCCCTGGACAACGTTGGGGTGGTCAATGCGCGGGCGGAGACGTTGGCGCACGACATGCGCCATCGGGAGCAGTATGACCGGGTGACGGCGCGCGCGGTGGCTGTGCTCCGGGTGTTGCTGGAGCTGACGGCGCCCTTTCTCAAGCCCGGCGCCTGCCTGCTTGCCATGAAGGGAAGAGGGGCGGAACAGGAACTGGAGGAGGCGCAACATGCTATGGATGCGCTGGGTGTCGTCTCCTTTCAAACCGATAGACTGGGCGATCAGGGCGCTGTGCTGTTGACGCTCCGCAAAACCACACCCACGCCCTCGGATTATCCTCGCAGGCCGGGTATTCCCAACAAACGTCCGTTGTGATGGAGTTTTGAGCTTATTCCGCCGAAAGCCGGAGCGCCTCTTTGAGTTCTTCCTTCGGGCCAATGGCTACGGGCCCCCGCCAGAGGCCGCCGCCACCCATCCAGTCGCTGACCCGAACCGCAATGACATTATCCTCACGGAGCAAGTCACGGTCAATGGGGTACAGGCGCGGCTCATCCCAAGCGGTCGTCTTGACGGGAGGAAACTCGCCGGTTGCGCCGATCCTGGTTCCGTTCAGGAACGTTTCATCCGCGTCATCGATCGCGCCGATGGCGATGGCCAATGGCTGGTCCTCCCATTTTTCCAGGCAGGTGTTGGGCACGACAAAGGTTTTTCGATACCATGCGATGCCATCATAGTCGGGCAGCGCGTCGTTCTCCCAGCCGCCGGGCACCTGGGTGAAGTCCCAGTCTTCATCCGGCATCACGGCCTTCGACCAGGAGGGGTCATCGCCGGCCTTGATCAACCAGCGTCCTTCAAGGCGCATGGAGGAGGGGATTAAAAGGGGCTGTTCCCATTCGCTGACCAGGGTGTCGCCGTCAAAGAGCGCCGATTTGATGGTCCATACCTGGCCGTAGGGCGGATTTTCAATCGGGATGGTCAGGCTCGCCAGGTTCTTTTCCTTATCAATGGGAGTTACCGCGGTTTCATTGGCAAACAGGATCGTTCCGTCGGGCTTTTCGATGGCCCACTGCACCCGGTATCCGGTTGTGGGAGGATTCAGAAACCGTTTTGGCTGCAGGAAGGCCTGCATCACCGGCTTGGCCTCGTCTTCGTGCAGGTCTGAAAAGGTCCAGTACATCTCCTGTTCGCAGGGCTCGTCATTGTAGCTCATCATGCGGAAAGACCCGTCGGGATTCTGGCGCAGCAGGGAAAGCGAGGCATTTTTCGGGGCGAAGCGTCCTTTGACTTCAAGACCCAGGAAAATCTCCAGCAACCGGGCGCCGGTACAGGAGTGGCACATGACCACAACCTTTTGGCCGGTATTGCCGAACCGTTCAACAATCATGTCGCGTCCTTTGGTTAACTGGCCGATCACCTGTTCCTTTGTATCGGGCTCGTAGCGCCGGGTGAACGAAGGATCGCGCAGGACCAGCTCATCCTCTCCTTCAGGGATAATCTCCACGAAGCGGCCCAGGGGGATGTCAAAATCGGGTGGGACCTTGTTGGCGCCGCAGTCAATCTCTTCCACTTCCTGCCATATCTCGCCGGTCTTTCCGGAGGCCTTCAAGTAGGGAAGTATGGTGTGTTGCGTCCGGTAGGTCGGACTGACCAGGATAGCGTCAAAATCATAGGGCATAAACTTCTCGGCGATACCTGCGATCTGTTCCTTGCCCAGGGGCGAGAAGGTACACTGGTTTTCGTGACTGTAGTCGCCCGTGACATTGCCCATGGTTTCCGCGTGCCGACTGATGTACACATCCAGGCCCTTGAATGTTCCTGGCTCCGCGCCTGTGGCCGTGCAGGCATAGCATAGCGTGATGAATCCGCAAAAGACCCTGATTGAATTTTTCATATAGATGATTCCTTTATTGCTGTTCCGATGGATTACCAACCGCGCTCAGCGCCTGCCCCGCCGGATTCCCCCCCGCCAAACACAGGGGGCTTTTCCTCTTCCTCTTCCTCTTCCTCTTCCTCTTTCTCGTCGTCTTCTTCCTCATCGACCGGAACATCATCGGCCAAATCTGTGGCCTTAGGACCTTCGGGGGAAACAGGCACAGACGGGCCCGCCGGGCCACCCCCCTTGCCCGATTTTTTGGCGAGAACCACAAATACGACGATGATGCCGATAAACACGACAAAAATGATCAGTCCGCCACTACCGCCCTGCTTGTCGCCGGCATCGTCCGTTTCCGTATCGGCGGCATGGTCCGCGGTAATCTCCTCAGCGATGCGCGTGGCGGCGCGGGTAAGGCCGACGGCATAGTTGCCTTCCTTGAAGGCGGGAATGACTTCCTCATCAATAATGCGTCCGGTTTTACTGTCGGGAAAGAGTCCTTCGAGTCCGTATCCCGGCTCAATGCGTATCTTGCGGTCGTTGATGGCGGTAATGATGAGGATGCCGTTGTCCTTGCCCTTTTGTCCGATGCCCCAGCGTTTGAACAATTGGTTGGCGAAGTCTGACAGGGCCCCGTCTTTGAGGGTGGGGATGGTGACTACGGCAATCTCCGCGCCGGTTTGTTCTTTCACGGACTGCAGCCGTTGTTCGAGCTGTTGGACCTGCCCGGTGGAAAACACGGCGGCGAAGTCATTCACGAGCCCTGTCGGACTCAGTGAATTAAGCAGTTCATCCGACTCGACGGCCA
>RZZM01000108.1 GCA_009929845.1 Spartobacteria bacterium | reverse complement strand
GACCAGGCCGTACTGCTGTACGAGTCGGTCAACGTCTCGGAAGAGCCGCAACTGCGCGATGAACTGTTACAGAACCAGCTTAACGTGGTGGTCTGTGATGATTGCGGGTTTTCACTGCGCATCGACAAGCAGTTGCTCTATCATGATCCCGACGAAGGGTTCATGATCTACTGGATTCCGCTGGAAGGCCGAACCTGCGAAGAGGCCCAGCAGTTCTTCAACGATTCGGTCCGGCAAATCAATAAACTGCTGCCGCCGGAGTTTGACGCGCCGCAAATCCATCTGGTCTTCACGCGCATCGAACTGGTCGAGCGAATCTTTTTGCTCGAGGAAGACCTCGACGAGCGCCTGGTGGAATACATCAAGTACACCATCTACACCAATAACATGCAGAAGCTCCCGCCCGAACAGAAGGCGCTGCTTTTCAATGCGCAGGACTCGACGGACGAGGCGCTGTGCTTTGTCATCATGAACCTTCAATCCCATCAGCTTGAAGGCATGCTGCAATACAACCGCGAGGCCTACCGGGTGCTCGAAGAAACCTTCGACCGCGATGACCATACCGCCGACCTGCTCGAACTCTTCCCCGGCCCATACGTGAGCGCCCGTCAACAGTTGATCGACGCCCTCAAACGTGAAACCGCCGATTCCGAAGAACACGAAGGCTGAGCGCGACGGTCAGAACGCCAGCGACGCTTCCATTCGCACATCCATGGCATCCTTACCCGCGGCATAGGCCGAGCCGGCCCAAAAATACCCTGCGTGCATCCGCACGGCCAGCTCCGCGGTCACGTTGCAATTGATAAAGACATCAATTTCCGTCCCCAATTCACGCTGGCGCCCGTCGGTTTTCCAGGCATAGCCGTCGCTTTCATATCCTGGGCGCGAAGCGTTGCGGACGCCCGCCCGGTCCTGCATATAGTAAAACCCGCTCAGCCCGGCCTGCCACATTTCGCTCAGCGTGAAGGTATTGTTCAGGCTGAAGATATGGATATTGCCCAGGCGCGGCTTGAAAACCCGGCCCCACTGGTCGCTGTTCATCAGGTCCACAAACTCGTGCGTGCCGTCCGGATCACCAGACGCATAGGTATAGCGCGCCGTGGTGTGAAAGCGCGTTTCAGCGACAGGCGGACGGTACGTAAGCGAGGCATCCAGCAGCCAGGCCGCCAGCGCGCCGCCGCCCGGCCGTTCACCAAACTCGCAGGCGCCTTCCAGCTCCGCCATCCACGCGGGGAGATCAAACCACACATTACGCGCGCCAAAAAGTACGGGACGCGCGTCGTCATCCCTGTCAAAAACACCCTGGTAGATTTCCAGGTGATGCGCGAGAAACCGCTCCATGGTATACTGTACGTTCAACAGGTAAAAACGGTCCACCGCCGTATCGCGCGAACAGGCCGCCGTACGCCCGCCGACAACTTCCACCACCAGTGGAAAAGCGTCCCAGGTTCCCCGTACCGCGTCGTAGAGCCATTCGTTTCCCTCATCGGAAAGCGCCAGGCCATTGCCGAAGCCCACCGTCTGGCGTCCCAGCGTCAGGGAGCCCGGCGAAAAACCGATATTCATCCACTCGATCCACCCCTGCGCGACATCCCCCTCCAACAGGTCCGAATGGTTCTTTGCGCCCCACCGCGCGCGCGCGCGCAGCGTGAGCAGGGCATGGAAGCGATCGGCGTACGTGAGGTCGGAGGACAGCGCAAGCCGCGCCCAGCCAAAGCGGTCCGCGGTCGCCACGTTCTCCTCGCTGATTCCCGCATCATCCTGACCGGGAACCAACTGCCGGGTTTCATATCCGCGCAGGGACAGGTCGCCATAAAAAAAAGCCTCCCAAGGCTCCGCCCGCAGCCCGCGCTCCGCCAAAAAAAACAGGACCAGGCCTGCCACAAAACGGCGCGACCTGATCCTGTGAAAGCGTTTGGTCACTGTATCATTCTTCGTCAGGTTCGGCTTCATCACCATCGGCAGCCGGGACCGTCTCGTCATCGGCCACTTCTTCGGTGATCACCTCTTCGACCACCGCTGTCTCCTCCACGACCGGCTCGGTGACCGGCTCGACGACTTCTTCAACCGCGACGACTTCCACGGGCGCCGGCTTTGCTTCTACCTGGACCTGCGGTTGCTCGAAGGGCGACGCGTTGAAGGGTTGCTGCTGGAAGGACATCGGGGCCTGCATCATCTGCACCGGAGCCGGCGCCGCCGGCACAATTCCTTTCTCGCGGGCGCGAATTTCTTTTTTGACGTAGAGCAGCGCCGTTTCCGCCTGCGCGGCCCAACGGTCGTCCTCGTTGTCCGTCAAAAATTCTTCATACATGATCCGGGCCTCGTCCAGACGGCCCAGTTGTTCGAGACAACGCGCCTGGCTGAACACCGCCTGGGGCGTCAAAAAATGATTGGGATGGTTCTGCGTAAAGGCCTGGAACATCCGCAACGCCTCTTCGACATTGCCCTCGCCTTCCGCACAATACGCCTTGCCCACTTCGGCGGCGCCCACCATCGGATGGTCCGGGTATTCCGTTTCAAAACGTGTGTACATGGTGCGGGCCATCGGATAACTGCCGTTGTTCAAGTACTCGCCAGCCAGCGCAAGCATCGCCACCGGCGCGGAGGGCGTTTTGGCATAACGGTTGATGACATTCTGCAACTGGTCGGCATTCTGGGCGCTCGCCAGCATGGCCGCGGCCTGCACAGACTGGTTGATCTTGTGATTGCGATAGGCCGCGTAGCCGGCAAATGCAAGGACAGCCACAACCACCCCGATAACCAGCGGCATGCCGTACTCCTTGAAAAAGTACATCAACTGCTGTTCTTCCGTCAGGGCCTGCTGTTCCACTTCGGGCTTTTTATTTTCCGTCTGTTTCTGATTTTCTTCGCTCATATGTATCTCCTAAGACATTAAAGGCTGTATTTATGGACCCCTGATCGGAAAAAGGCAAGCCACGAGACTAAACTTTGCGCTAATAATGGTCTGTTTGCCCGTTTTCAGCCCTCAAAAGCCCTGAAAATGGCCTCCGCGACCTCCGCGGAGCTCAAATCATCCGTCCAGAGGGTCCACGGAATCGACTCATAAAGTTTTTTTCTGGCTGCAAGAATATCCATGATCCGCCGGGCCTTGTCGCCCTCTTCCAGCAGCGGACGATGCGTTTGTGACGCCACCCGCGCCAAAATTGTCTCCGGTCGGGCCATCAGACACACCACCAGGCCGGTTTTTTCAAAATCCGACACATTTTCGGCGTTCAAAACCACCCCGCCGCCCGTCGCAATCACCTGATCCTCCTTTTCGGACAGTTCCCGGACCAAATTTCGCTCCAAATCGCGAAAAAAAGCCTCCCCATCGGACTCAAAAATGGCTGAAATCGGCCTTTTTTCTCGTTTTTCGATGATTTTATCCATATCCAGGAAGATTTTACCCGTTTTTTCGGCCAAAATCTGCCCGACCGTCGTTTTCCCGGTTCCCATGAACCCAAAAATCACAATATTTGTCATTTTTTTCATCAATAATCCTTTTTCTGGTCGAAAACAGCACGATACACACATTTTTCACCAACAAAATAAAAAAATGTTTTGATGCGTGAAATGTGGCATGTGCTCTTGTCAGGAACGGGCATAGGGGGTACTATCGATGGCTGTTAAACATCCTATTAGAAGGAGCGATTATGAAACTTTGCGACTTTGTGAGGCCGCGCTCGATTGAAGAGGCCCGTCGATACCTTCACGACCTGGGGCCCGGCGGCATCCCGATTGCCGGCGGCACGGCGCTGCATTTCCTGCTGGACGAAAAACCCGTGACCGCGGTGGATATCACGCGCATGGGACTCGACGGCATTACCGAAATTCCCGGCGGTTACCGCATCGGCGCCACCACCCCGCTGGCGGATATCCAGGCCTACCGGGCGGAACGCTGGGCCTTTCATGAGGTCTGCCGCCGACTGGCCACCCATCAGGTCCGCAATATCTCCACCCTCGGAGGAAACATCTGCCGCGTCTTCCCCTGGGCCGACCTGCCCGTCGCCCTGATCGCCCTGAACGCCACCATGGTCATCCGCGGCGATCACGAAATCAAAATGTCCTGCGATGAGTATTTTCAATCACAGCCCGCACGCCTCTTCAAAAACGGCGACCTGCTTGTCGCCGTTGAAGTGCCCGCCCTCGGCCCCCATATGGGCTTCGGCTATAAAAAAGAGGTCAAAACCTCAAAAGGCTTCAGCCTCATGACCGGAGCCGCGGTGCTGACACTCAAGGACGGCGTTGTCCAGAACGCGCGCGTGGCGGCGGGCGGCGCGGCGCCGTTCCCCTGCCGCCTGCCCCGCGTGGAAGAGGCCCTGAAAGGCAACAAGGCCGAATCAGAGGGGTTCAAATCCGCCGTGGCCAGCGGTATCGACAACATCAACTGGAAAGGTCGGGAAGGCCTGACCGATGACTACGCCCAACATCTCGCCGGCGTCGTGCTCTGCGATGTGCTTGAACGCGCCCTGACCTTTGCGAAGGAGAGAAGCTGATGAGTGAAAAAAAGGAAATTAGCTTTTGGATCAACGGAAAAAAACGCAGCTTTGATGTCAGCGCAGACGAAAAACTGATTGATCTGCTGCGACGCGAAGGATTCAAAAGCGTGAAATTCGGCTGCGGCGAGGCCACCTGCGGGTCCTGTACGGTCATTATGGACGGACGCGCCATCTTATCCTGCGTGCTGTATGCCTTTCAAGCCGATGGCCGGGATGTCTGGACCGTTGAGGGCGTCGGTGATTTTGACCGCCCCCACCCCTTCCAGACCGCGCTCGCCGAAGAGGGCGCCGTGCAGTGCGGCTTCTGTATCCCCGGCATGGTCATGTCAGCCAAGGCCATGTTCGACACCATCCCCGTTCCCAATGACGAAGTCATGAAGGAAATGATGGACGGCAACCTGTGCCGCTGCACCGGGTACGAAAAAATCTGGACTGCACTGTATAAGGTCCGCGAGCAAAACGAACAAGGCAACAGCCCGGACAGCAACCAATGATCCAACCCGCTTTTCCACGAGGAGGCCATCATGCAAACCAAAGACTTTAAAGTAGTCAATAAATCCGTGACCAAGATCGACGCCATGTCCCTTGCCCTGGGCAAGCCCTCCTATGTGGCGGATTTCAAACCCGAAGATACGCTCTATGTAAAAATGCTGTGGAGCCCGCACGCCCATGCGCGCATCACCTCCATCGACATCAGCGCCGCGGAAAAAATGCCGGGCGTCGCCGGGGTGCTCTATCACGGCAATGTCCCGCGCGTGCCCCATTGCACCGCCGGCCAGGGCTACCCCGAACCCTCCCCGTACGACACCTTCATGTTCGATACCAAAGTGCGTTACGTGGGCGACCGCGTGGCAGCCGTCGCAGCCGAAAGCCCGGAAATCGCCGAAGCCGCCGTCAAGGCCATTAAGGTCGAATACGAACTGCTCGAACCCGTCCTGTCCATCGACGCCGCCCTCAAAGAGGGCGCCCCCATTATCCACGACGAACCCGACTGCTCCATCCCCATCCCCGTGCCCTACGAACCCGAAAAAAACATCGTCGCCCGACTGGGCATGGAGGCCGGCGATTTTGACGCCGGCATGGCCGCGGCCGACTTCACCTTCGATCATGACTATGAAACCCCTTACGCCCAGCACTGTCCCATGGAAACCTATGTGGCCATGGCCCAAATGGACGCCCGCGACCGCCTGGTCATCACCTCAAGCACCCAGGTCCCCTTCCACACCCGGCGGCTCCTCGCCCTCACCCTTCAAATCCCCGTCCGCCGCATCCGCGTGATCAAACCGCGCATCGGCGGCGCCTTCGGCAGCAAACAGGAATTCCTCCTCGAAGATGTCATCGGCATGTTCGCGCTGCGTACGCGCCGGACGGTCTTCTGGCAGTTCGACCGTCAGGAAAACTTCCGCACCGGACGCACCCGCCATCCGATCCGCTTCCGTATCCGATCCGGCGTGAAAAAAGACGGCGCCATCACCGCCATGGGCATGGACGCCGTCTCCAATACAGGCGCATATGGCGGACATGGATTGACCGTCATCGGCTGTTGCGGCAGCAAGGTGCTGCCGCTCTATCATTGCGACAATATTCACTTCGACACCAAGGTGGTATACACCAACCTGCCCGTGGGCGGGGCCTACCGCGGTTTCGGCGCGACTCAGGCCTTCTTTGCCGTCGAGCAGCAAATGGATATGATGGCCGAGGCCATCGGGATGGACCCGATAGCATTCCGGCAGCGCAATCACATCAAAGTCGGCGAATCCTCCCCCGTCTTCGCCGCCCTCGGCGAGGGCAAGGAAGGGGTCCCCATGACCATCGGCAGTTGCGGCCTGGGCGAATGCATCACGCAAGGCGCGGACGCCATCGACTGGTCGCGCTACACCCCGCATACGGAAAAGACCGGACGATATCGCCGCGGACTGGGCATGTGCTGCCTCATGCAGGGGTCGAGTGTGCCCTTAATCGACATGGGCTCCGCCCATATCAAAATGAATGACGACGGCTCCTTCAACCTGCATATCGGCGCCACGGACCTGGGCACCGGCAGCGACACCATCCTCGGACAGATCGCCGCCGAACAGCTCGGCGTTGGCATCGACAAAATGATCGTCTATTCCTCGGATACTGACATGACCCCGTTTGACGTCGGCGCCTACGCCTCCAGCACCACCTACCTCAGCGGGGAAGCCACCCGCAAGGCCGCCGAAAAGGTCTTTAACCAGATATGCCAGGTCGGCGCCGAGATGCTTGACCTGCCGGTGGAAGAAGTTGTTTCCGAGGACGAAGAAATCCGCGCCAAAGACGGCAGCGGCAGCGTCTCCTACGCGGACATCGCCCTCTATTCCCTATATGAAAAAAACCAGTTCCAGATTCAGGATACCGCCTCGCACATCACCCACAAATCTCCGCCGCCGTTTGCCGCGCATTTCGTGGAGATCGAAGTGGACACCTTTACAGGTCATGTCAAACTCCTCAAATATGTCGCCACCGTGGACTGCGGAACCGCCATCAATCCGAAGCTGGCCGAGGGCCAAACCGAGGGCGGCGTCATGAACGGCATCAGCTACGCCCTGACCGAAGAATACCTTTTTGACGAGAAAGGCAAAATGACCAACGCCTCGCTCCAGCACTACCACATCTTCTCCCTGCGGGACAAACCGGAAATGAAAACCATCCTGGTCCCCAGCTACGAAGACACCGGCCCCTTCGGCGCCAAAAGCGTCTCCGAAATATGCATCAACGGCGCGGCCCCCGCCATCGGAAACGCCATTTACAACGCCATCGGCGTGCGCATGTACAGCTTCCCCTTCACCCGCGAACGCGTCTGGAACGCCATGCGCGAACAAGGATTTGCCCGGAAATCATAACGGGCCTACCCCCATATAATTCCGCCAAAAAATAAATAATCACAAATCTCCCGCCCCCCCTATTATCATTTTGATGTCACGATCGTGACATCAAAATGATAATTTTTTTGAGCGCCATTGCTTCCGATTTGTGCGCCACGGGTTCTAAAAAAACGGATGAAAAGAGTAGAGCCCTGTTCGGAATCCCTGTATCATGGACGTTATTGGATATGACAGCATAAGGTGCGGTATAACTGAAAAGTAATAAAAAATTTAGAACAGGACGGAAAGACGTATGTCAAAAACAAAAAAGACAACCAGCATAACCTCTAATGAACTCTCCGCCGAACGGCTGAAGGAACTGACCCTTTTTCATCTCAAGTACACGCGCGGCAAGGACTGGCGGACTGCGACCAAGTACGATTTGCTCACGGCCTTCTCCCTGGCCATCCGCGACCTGGCGGTCGATCTGTTCATTGATACCCAGCGCGCCTATCTGAATGAAGATGTAAAACGCGTTTATTATCTCTCCATGGAATTCCTGGTCGGCAAATTCCTCGAACGTAACTTGTATGCGCTGGGGATCGTGGATGAAGCCCGCAAAGCGATGGACGACCTGGGCATTAATATCGAGGAACTCTTCGAGGCGGATGTCGAGGCGGGCCTCGGCAATGGTGGCCTCGGCCGCCTGGCGGCCTGCTTTCTCGATTCGCTTGCCTCCCTCCAGATGCCGGCCTACGGCTATGGACTGCGTTATGAATACGGCATTTTCAAGCAGGAACTGATGGACGGGTGGCAGCAGGAGAACCCGGACTCATGGCTGAGCTTGAAGTACCCCTGGGAAATGTCGCGTCCGGAATACACCCTGCCTGTACTCGTCTATGGCCGCCTGGAAAAAATCCGCACGATCCGTCAAAACGAGGAAGACGCCTGGGTCGACTGGCAGATGTTCGAGGGGATCCCCTTCGATGTGCCGATCATCGGCTTCAAGGTGAACAATGTCAATATGCTGCGCCTCTGGAAGGCCCAGGCCTCGAAGGGCTTTCGCCTGGATGTCTTTAACAAGGGCGATTATGTGAACGCGGTCGAGGACCAGAACTGGGCGGAAACCGTCACCAAGGTGCTGTATCCCTCCGACAGCACCTACGCGGGCAAGGAACTCCGTCTGATCCAGGAATACTTCCTGGTCACCTGTTCAATCCGTGACGTGATCCGCCGCTTCAAAAAGAACCATTCCAACTGGACGGATTTCCCGAAGAAAAATTCCATTCAGTTGAATGACACGCATCCCGCCCTGTCCATTCCGGAGTTGATGCGTTGCCTGATTGATGAAGAGGACCTGCCGTGGAACACCGCGTGGGACATCACCTGCCAGACCTTCAGCTACACCAACCACACCCTGCTTCCCGAGGCCCTTGAACGCTGGCCGGTCGACCTGCTCGGGAAGGTGCTGCCCCGTCACCTCAAACTGATTTACAACATCAACAGCCGTTTTCTCCAGAAGGTGGAAGTACGCTTCCCCGGCGACATCGAAAAAATGCGCAATGTATCCATGGTTGAGGAATATCCGGTCAAACAAATCCGCATGGCCAACCTGGCCATGGTCGGAAGCCACGCCATCAACGGCGTCTCCGCGCTCCATTCCACGTTGCTTAAGGAGCGTGTGATGCATGATTTCGCGGATATTTCTCCGGATAAATTCATGAATGTCACCAATGGCATCACGCATCGGCGATGGCTGCTCAAATGCAATCCGGGATTATCCCAATTGATCACCTCCCACATCGGGGATGGATGGATCAAGGACCTGGAGGAACTGAAAAAGCTTGAGCCCCTCGCGACAAACGAGACCTTCCAGAAGAGCTTCATGGAAGTCAAGAAGCTCAACAAGCAGAAGCTGGTGGAATATATCGAAAAAGAAACGGAACAGCAGGTGCTGGTCGATTCCATGTTTGATGTGCAGATCAAACGGCTGCATATGTACAAACGGCAGTTGCTCAACGCCATGCACATCATGCACCTGTACCACCGGATACTGAAGGACCCAACGATTGATATCGTGCCGCGCACCTTTATCTTTGCCGCAAAGGCCGCCCCGGCCTATCACATTGCCAAGCGTGTGATCAAGCTCATCAACACCATGGCGGAGGCCATCAATCATGACCCGCTGATCGCCGGCCGCCTGAAAGTTGTTTTCCTGCCGGACTACAACGTCACGCTGGCCGAACGGATCATCCCGGCGGCGGACCTGTCCGAGCAGATTTCCACTGCCGGCATGGAAGCCTCCGGCACCGGCAACATGAAGCTGTCCCTGAACGGGGCCCTGACCATCGGCACCTGGGACGGCGCCAACATCGAGATCGCCCAGCATGTGGGCGAGGACAATATCTTCATCTTCGGGCACCATGAGGAGGACCTGCAGCAGTTGCGGCGCCAGGGCTACAATCCGTGGGATTTCTATAATACCGACGAGGATTTGCACCGGGTACTCGACGGGCTCAACCAGAATGAGTTTGATCCTTCGGACAGGGAGCTGTTCACGGACCTCTTTAACGAGCTGACCCAGAGTGGCGACCCGTTCTTCTACCTGGCGGATTTCCGTCGGTATATTGAATGCCAGGACAAGGTTTCCGCGCTCTACAAGGACCCGGCCGCCTGGGCGGAGAAGGCGATATTGAATGTGGCCCGCATGGGCTGGTTTTCCAGCGACCGCAGCATCCGCGAATACGCCCAGAAAATCTGGCACATTGAGCCGGTGGATGTGGATGCCGAGGAAGGCCTCTATCCGACCACCAACGGAAAGAACCAGTTCGCCACCGAGTCCCTGGGATAAGCGCCTGCTAATCAGTCCTCGATAATATCCGGCATGAAACGCCGGACAACGGTCTTGATCTCGGGATGCAGGTTCGCGGCGTCCTGCGCGTACTTGGCGGCCGGGCGGAAGGCGCCGTTGAAGTAACATAAAAGCGCGAGGGAGAGCATCTCGTCCGCTTTTTCCGCGTCGGTCAACGAGGAGGTGTCGATATAGTGCGCGGCCATCAAAACCGTTGAGCGCAGCCCGATCTCGTCCCATTTCTTCATCAGTTCGCCATGCCCGTGCTGCAGCGCTATCTTCAATGTGGATGAGTTGGCTTTGACCACGGTACCGCCGAGGTCGCGCCCTCCGGGATACGGGGATTTATCAATTGAATCAATGAGAAAACGCTTCAGGTCATTCAAACGCTCATAGCTGTCCTGCAACATGCGCAAGGAATCCTTGCCTTCATCGGTCTGCATTTTCGGGATTAATTTGGCCACCGCGACCGCGGCCTTGCGGTAGTCCGTATCATTGATGAATTCCTGATTGGCCGTACGGATGTCATCCAACTGATCAAGGTCCATCTGCACATTACGCTGGTGGGCGATGGCCTCTTCGCGCCGGGCCTGCTCCTCCTGCTGTTGGAGCAGCACTTCAATGCGCTGTTTTCTTGCGTCAATCATGGGCGCCAACAGCACGGTAGCGGTGCCACGGAACTCCTCCAGCGCCATCAACGCATCCCGCGAGCGACCAGCATCCATCTCACCGCCCAGACTACCCAGAAGCCTTTCCCACTCCTCCTGCTGATTCACCCAGTTCCGGGCCATGTGTCTCAGACTGTACGGCCAAACGGCTTCCTGGGGCTCCTTATTGATATAATTACTGAAACAGCGCTCAGAAAGGGAAACGCGCCCGTCCTGGAAATGTTTCAATCCGACAAAAAATTCCGCCAAGTCCCTGTACCAAACGGGCCATTTTGATGCCTCCAGGTAGAGGACCCCTTCATCACTCTCGCCGGTCATATGACTGACCACCGCCTGCAGATAGGCGCCCGGATGCGGGTGTTCGTGATCCATCACGCCAAAAGGCGCGTCCATAATCTCCCGCATATATATGCGCGCGTCCTGGGTACGGCCTTCCGACCAGCACCCCACCGCCTGGAACAGGCGCACCCAGTACCGCCCCATATTGGCGGGGCGCGTATGCTCGTACAGCACCTGCAGCTCTTCTTCCGCCGCCATGGTCTTGCCCTGCGCAAGGTTACCTGCCGCGAGCATTAAAATCTTGGACCCGTTCTTTGTGAAGGGCTGCACTACCGGGGCGATTGTTTTCACCTCATCGGTTGTGAGTGTGGAATCTTCCGGCATGTCTTCGGCCACGGGTGTGCCGGGACGGTCGGGCACAACAGCCTGTTTCGCCTGCTGCTCCAGCGTAGCCTTGTGATGCTTCGAGGCCTGCCAGGCCCCGACAAACAGCACCAGACCCACCAGCACGATAATCCCCATCACAATGAACGGCGCCAGTTTGGATTTGTGCACCTTATGATGGGAAGCGCGCTGCTCCTGCTTGGCCACACGTAACGCCTCACGCACATCCGCCAATAGCGACGCATAGGTGGGATAGCGCATGAACGGGTCCGCTTCCAGCATACGGGCAATCAAATCGGCCGTTTCCGGTTGCAACGAGGGTCGAATCACCCGTAGCCCGATGGCCGGATTCTGCAAGCGTGCCAGCACGACATCCGTAGCCGTCTTCCCATCAAACGGGGGTTTGGCCCCCAATGCATGATAAAGTGTGGCGCCCAGGCTGTAGATATCGGAACGGTGATCGACCCGCTGGCCCTTCGCTTTTTCCGGAGCGATATAATACGGCGTCCCCCAGATTTCTCCGGCGCCCTCCGGTTGCCAATTCACAAATCGCGCCAAGCCGAAGTCCACCACCTTGGCGGAATCCTGCCTGTCAAAAAGAATGTTCGCCGGCTTGATATCGCCATGGATCAAGCCAATCTCGTTGGCCGCCTTCAACCCCTCCGCCACGTCCACAGCGATCTCGAGCGCCCTGACTTCCTCAATGGGGTTCCCGTCCGCAATCATCTCATCAAACCGGCCCCCGCCCACCAGTTCCATGATAATATACGGCTGCCCAAGTTCTTCCCCACAGGAATAAATCTGCACTACATTGGGATGATTCAGCGCGGCGGCGGCGCGGGCCTCGCGAAAGAAATTTTCGACAAACTGTTTGTCCTCGCCATACTTCTTCTGCATGACCTTGATGCCGACATACCGCCCCAGGGACTGGTCAAGCGCGCGGTATACCGCGCCCATTCCCCCTTTGCCCAGCAACTCGAGCAAAAGGAAATTGCCAAACTGCATGGGTACGGTCTGCGTCGTCCCGCAGTCCGGACACTTGACGGTGGAAAAGGGCTCCAGTCCAGACACGTCCAGATGGCGTCCACATTTCCTACACGCTATTTTTTCGACCCTTTCGGCACTAATATCTAAAACAGCCATTGTCATCCCTGTTAGATGCTGTTGGGGGAGTATATAGCCCTGTGTTACGTTCATCAATCCCCAATGGAAAAATTATATCAGTTTTTTATTCTCCCTGTTTCCATAGGGAGTATACTGCCAATCTTGCGCCTGTGAACCGGGTGCCCGGTGAAAAACAGACGATATCCGCGGATATCACAATGACGGAAAGACAGTTTTATGCATCAGATATGTTTTCATATAGGAAGCCGTCCGATTTACTGGTATGGCGTAATGGTCGCCTGCGGATTTCTGCTGGCGGTCGTGCACTGGTCGTTGCTCGGACGCAAACAGAATCTGCCGGCCGGATTCGGCTCGGACCTGGGCTTCTGGGTCATGCTCAGCGGCATTCTGGGCGCGCGGATAGCCTATGTGCTGGCCAACCTGCCTGAATTCATATCGCATCCTGTATCTATCATCCGCATTGATGAAGGGGGGTTGGTTTATTACGGGGGCTTCATCTGCGCCCTGTTTGCCATTATCCTGTTTGCCCGTATAAAGAAACTGCCGGTATGGGGCCTGGGCGACTTTGTAATCACCGGCCTGCCCCTTGGTCATGCGCTTGGCCGCCTGGGTTGCTTCCTCAACGGCTGCTGCTTTGGCTGCCAGACCCAGCTCCCCTGGGGCATTTCATTTCCGGAAGACAGCGCCCCCTGGTACCGCTACGGTGCGGCAGCGCTGCACCCGACGCAACTTTACGAGACGCTGTTCAACCTGGCGCTCTACGCCTTTCTGCTGTGGGTCTATGCCCGCCGCAAACGTGATGGAAGTATCGTTGCCCTCTACCTGCTGATCTATCCCGTGTTCCGCTTCCTTGTTGAATTTGTCCGCGGCGATGAACGCATGATATATGTCGGTCTCACCCTGGCTCAGCTCACCAGCCTGGCGCTTTTTGCCACGGGCCTGATCCTCTGGGTCCTTCTCCCCAAAAAAGTGCATAACCCACTGACATGACAACCGCCCATGTCCAACCTGAAGAAGACGGCGCCCGCCTGGATGTCTGGCTGACACAACACGAACCGGACCATTCCCGCGCCCGCTGGCAGAAACTCATTCAGGAAGGCCATGTACTTGTGAATGGCGAAGTGCGCAAAAGCCGCTACGAGGTCCATCCCGGCGACGAGATCTTTTACGAGATTCCGCCCCCGGAAGTGTCCATCCTGGAGCCCGAAGATATTGCGCTGGATATTCTCTATGAGGACAGCGATGTCATTGTCATCAATAAACAACCGGATTTAATTGTTCATCCCGCGCCGGGCCACAGCACCGGCACTCTTGTCCACGCCCTGCTGCATCACTGCCGCGACCTTGCGGGCATCGGCGGCGAGCTGCGCCCGGGGATCGTCCATCGCCTGGACATGGACACCAGCGGGGCCATGGTCATCGCCAAAAACGAATTTGCCATGAACGACCTGCAGCAACAGTTCCGGACCCGCGATGTGCACAAGGAATACATGACCATTGTCCGGGGCCATCCGGCCCCGGCCCACGGCACCATCGATACACTCATCGCGCGCAGCGTCCGCGACCGCAAAAAGATGTGCGTCTCCTCCAAATCCGGACGCAACGCCATCACGCACTACGAAACCATCGAAACCTACGATCACTTCGCCCTCCTGCGGGTCACCATCGAAACCGGACGCACCCATCAGATACGTGTGCATATGGCGCACAAGGGACATCCGGTGCTGGGCGACCGTCAATACGGGCGCGCCCGTTACAACGACCTTGCCATGGAGGTGCAACGCCAGATGCTGCATGCCGAAAAACTCAGTTTCAACCACCCGCAAACCGGCGAACAAATCTGCTTCATTGCCCCCATTCACGATGACATGCGCACCGTCATCCGCTTTCTGCGGGAAACGAAGACTGATCGTTAATATGATTTTTTCCTAAAAACGCCACTAAAAGGTTGATTGCGGTGTATAGTTTCTATATGAATCGACCCGTCC
>RZZM01000485.1 GCA_009929845.1 Spartobacteria bacterium | reverse complement strand
AATATATCCTTTTCAGGCGGCGCCAACGATGTCGGCGCCATAACCGCCGATCCCGGCTACAATTTCAGCAGCGACCAGCCCTGGATGAATGTCGAATAGATTGGCGGGCTGAAGGCCCGACGTCACCGTAGCCCGGAACCCCTCGCCGATCCTGCCAGGCGCGTTTATTCGACGAGGCCGAGGACATCGCGCATGGAATACAAGCCCGCGGGTTTGCCGGGCAGCCAGGTGGCGGCCTGGAGAGCGCCGAGCGCAAAGGTCTCGCGGCTGGTGGCGCGGTGCGAGAGTTCGACGCATTCGCCATCCGCGGCAAACAGCACGGTATGGTCGCCGACAATATCCCCGCCGCGCACGGCGTGAAAGCCGATCTCCTTGGCCGGGCGTTCACCGATCAGCCCTTCGCGGCCATGTTTGGCCACCTTCGTCAAATCCCATGCCAGGCCCTTGGCGGCGGCCTGGCCCAATCCGATCGCCGTGCCGCTGGGGGCGTCCTTTTTGAGCCGGTGGTGGCGTTCGATAATCTCGATATCATAGCCTTTGTCCTTCAGCGCGCGTGCCGCTTCTGTCACCAGGCAAAACAGCAGGTTCATGCCCAGGCTCATGTTGGGCGCCACCACGATCGGGGTGGTTTTCGCGCAACCTGCGATGGTTGCCATTTCGTCCTCCGACAATCCGGTGGTCCCGATCACCATGGCCGTGCCCCAATCGGCACAGCGCCGGGCGTTTTCCACGGTGGCGGTGTGGTGGGTGAAATCAATCAGGATGTCTGCCCCTTTGGCCGCCGTTTCCAGGTCCGATACAACGGGAATGCCCGCGGCCTGCGTGCCGGCCTGGGTGCCCGCGTCCTGTCCGAGGGCGGGACAGTCCGGAATATCCACGGCGCCCGCCAGAGCCAGGCCGGGGACCTTTTCTTCCACGAGGAGGCGTATCAGAGTTCTGCCCATACGTCCGCCCGCGCCGGTAATCACTGTTTTTACTGTCATTGTTCTATTCTCCTTTTCGATGGGTGGTGTTGATCATTCAAAGATACATTGCACCATGGCGCCGCCATCCGGATGATTTTGCGCGTTTATTTTGCCGTGGATCATCGCGGCGCGGTACTGCATGATTTTCAGGCCCATGCCCGCATCGTCGTTGGGAATGGTGGGAAGGCCGCTGCCGTTATCCTGGATGGACAGGACAAGGTGATTGTTTTCGCGTGTCAACGCGATGCGCACATCGGAGGCCTTGCCGTGTCGCACGGCATTGTTCGTGGCCTCCTGCGCAATCTGGTACAGGTGTTCGGCGACCTTTGCGCTGACAATGCCTGTGTCCTCGTCAAGACGCAGTGTGCAGGTGATACCGAACATGATTTCGGCCTCTTCCGCGAAGGAATGCAGTGCGTGGTGGAGGCCTTTTTCGCTGAGTTCCACCGGCGCGAGTCCATGCGCAATGCGGCGCACCTGGCCGATGGCCTCTTTAAGTACGTTGTTTATCTGGGTGGCATCTTCGCTGTTGCGTGAAGTCGGCTCCGTTTTTTTGAGGCGTTTTTCCAGGGTTTTGCTGAGGTATTTGACCCCGGCAAGTTTCTGGCCGACGGAGTCATGCAGGTCCCGTCCGACCCGTTGTTTTTCCCGCGCGCTGATATCGAGGATTTCTTCCTCCAGGCGGGAACGCTCGTTCATTTCGGATGCCAGTTGTTCATTGGCCTCCTGTAACGCCAGGGTGCGGTCATGCACCGTCCGCTCAATCTGGCGCGTACGCCCCGCGAAGAAAAATAACTGGAAAGCGATCAGCAGGGTAATGATAATGCCGGCCCCCATGACCATTTGCGGCTGCCTTGTGCGATGCGCATTCATGTAGATTTGGTTGGCCACGCATTTGAACGTCCATTCCTGGTCGGCAATTTGCAACGGACGTGTGAAGGCAATGCCTTCGGAGAATGGTCGGCCCACATCCGCCAGGGACCAATGCATGGTGCCGTTGTTCGGATTTTCCAGGGACAGGCGAAGGTTTTTTGTCGTACCCGAGGAGACGGCTTGTTCCAGGATGCGGGTCGGATTAAAGATTGCGACGGTGAAGCCGATCAGGTAGCCCGGCGGCGGGAATTGGGTGTTATTGACCACGGAATAGAGGATGGGCATGAAGATATAGTAGCCGCTTTGTCTGTCCGCGGGGTGCCCGGCCAGCGCCGGGGTTCCCCGGGTGAGCAGGTGTTGGATGGCCGGGACATCGGAGGGCCGGGAACTGAAATCAAACCCGGGGGGGGCGCCCAGGCCGTTTTCCGGCGTCTGGTAGGTCAGGACGTAGTATTCCTCCCGGACGGGGGCGGGGCGCAGGGTTCCCTGATCGTCGGCCGTCTGCAGGATGAGGGGCTGCTCGCCCTCCGCCAGCGCGTCGCGCAGTCGGCCCGGTATCCGCTGAGCGAACCCGTAGGCCCCCAGGATTTTGATCTGGTGGCGCATCCCCTTGGCGACAAATTCTGAAAAGGCATCCGGATGGATCTGGTCCGAGAGCGAATGCAGCAGCCGGATTGAATCGAGCACGTCCATGAACAACTCGATTTCGCTGGTGACATCCGCATAGAGATTTTCCGCCTCGATCGAAAACTCTTCGTGGAGTCGGCTGTCCTCGCTGTTACGGATGATGCGCGCCGGCATAAAGCTGAGCAGACCCCCGAAAACAAGGACCAGGACCGCCAGAATCCACATCCACCGGCTGGTGCGGCGGTTGTGCTGTGATGTATGCGCTTCGGTAATCATAACTGTACGGTGGAGTCTATCTTTCAATGCCCAACATTCAAGATATTTTTGCGCTAACCATCTAACCAGACCCTTTTGGATAACGTCGAGTTAAGCTTGTTGCCGTCATCCGGGGCTGGGAAAACACGCATGACGGGGATCAGTAGGATTTTCGCAGGTGCGAGGGCAGGATGTGGAGGCTTTCGCGGTATTTGGCGATGGTGCGGCGGGCTACTTTGATGCCCTGTTCCTTCAACTGTTTGACCATGGCCTGGTCGGAAAGCGGTTTGGATGGATTTTCGTTGCTGACCATCTGGGTGATGGCGTCCTTGATGGTTTTGTTTGATATCTCATTGCCGTCGCTGGTGGTGTAGCCGGGCGTGAAGAAATATTTAATCTCGAAGGTGCCGCGCGG
>RZZM01000107.1 GCA_009929845.1 Spartobacteria bacterium | reverse complement strand
TAACCAACGAATTTCACCACGGTCACAACCCGTCGAAACGATGTCTTGTCCAGGCGTTAGCCTGCCCGTTCGTTGTCCAGGCTTCAGCCTGCCACGCACAGCGAGCCCTATGCCGCGCCATGCGAAAAAAAGCGCAAAAAGCGCCAAGAATCAGTAAAAAAAGCAAAAAATGGCCGTTTTTGCGGTTGTCAGCGCGAAAATGGCCCCTTTTTGGCCAATTTTCAGCGCTTTCCGCTGGAATTGGCTGTTTTTTGGCATTTTCGGCGCGGACATACGCGGCTCGCCGTGCGTGGCAGGCTAAAGCCTGTACAACGAGCCGCTTCCTAAAAGCTTCCGGATGGAAACGATAACCAACGGATTTCACCACGGGCACAACCCGCCGGAACGATGTCTAAGAGATTAGAAAATAGGCTTACGATTTATCACTCTATTTCGTGAGAATAAAATTCGTGTCATTTGTGTGATTCGTGATCACCTTCCTCTGGTTTTTTGATCTCGAATCGCACGAATGGCACGAATGGGGAAACGATAATGTTGGCAATCTGAGGAGTTTCATCTATCCTTGCTGCGTGAATACATGTTGTAAAAAACTGAACCGCATCCGATCCGTGTCATCCGTGCCATTCGCGGTCAACATCCTCTACGACGGCGACGGTAACCGGGTCAAAAAGACCATGCCCGAATTTTAGCCCTGCTTGAAAGTGGAAATCTAACAGCTTCTGACCTCGAAAAGAGAGCGTCAAAATATAAATTATCTGAAAAATGGAATCGACGCAAGACAGTAGGTTTTTTCGGTTAAATTCAGGCTGTTCGTTTTCAACTGCTGCGTACCTTCAGCCTGAGCAGATACAACATTGGCAATTTCATCCTCTGACTTCCGACCTCTCGGCCTCTGGCCGCAGCCCACCTTAGCGGGGCGCGACGAGGATGCGATCGAGGTCGATGAAGGCCGGGGTGGTGTTGGAGGGGGATATGATCTCGATATGGAGGTCGGTGTGTGGCGGTTGGGCGGGGCGATTGATGATAAGCGGGAAGGGGCGCGGGCGGGCGCCGGGCGGTACGGTAAGGGTTTGGCCTTCAATGCGAAGGATGACGGGCGTGTCCTTGCCGGGATTCTGAAGCAGCCAGGTGGTGTGCCAGGTTTCATTGGTCCAGGGGGTGGGCAGGTGTACGGTTCCCGCGCCGCTGAGCCGCAGGTGCAGGGGGTGTACGGCAAGGTGTTCGGCGGTGTAATCCGCGAATACGTGGTTGTGCGAAGGATAGGAGAAGAAACCGAGATTGATATCAAGCGGTGCGTCGACAGGCAGGATGCCGGCGGGAAAGGAGTCGGGCAGCGGGCCGTCGCTTCGCAGTTCGATGCGTACGTTTTCGGCGGGGGTATCAAATCGATGATAGAGATAGTGTGTGCCTTCGGCGTACAGGTCGGGCAGGGGGTGTCCGTTGACGATGGCGTGAATGGTTTGTGTTCCGGCGTGGGCCAGTGGGTCGATCCAAAGAATGGTGACCGGTGTTTTTGGGGGCGCGAGTTCGACTTGCGTACGGTTGCGGTCCCAGGGCGTGAGACGAAACAGCGTGAGTTCCCGCGCGCCGAAGTAGTCGTCCAAATGGTAGTCCGCGCCTCGCAGGCGAACAACGGGATGAACATTCATGTGTCGCTGGTAGATTTCGGTGGCAATGGGTTTATCGTCCGCCAGCAGGAAGAGGGGCGTCTCGTTGGTGGTAAGTAGCGATAACTGTTCCCGGATGGCCTGATCGGTCCAGGGTTGTTTGTACAGCAGTCGGTCCATGTTGACATACGGGCGGTGGGTGAGGGCGAAGAGGGTGTTGCCCAGGTTATGCCGGTCGCAAAGGATAATGCTGTTTGTCGGCGTTGCCGTGTCAATGGCCTGCTGCAATGCGCGGGCCTGGGCAACCTGGAAGAGGGGCTCTGTGGAAGGGGTTTTCACGAGGATGAGCCCACAGATGATGATGGGTATCGTGACCAGTATGCCGATCCCCGGTTCGCGCAGGGGACGCAGGCGCTTAAAGTGGAACGGCAGGCCGACCACATGGAAAACCCCGTAGGCGGCAAGGGGGATCAGGAAGAGGCTGACGGTGAAGAAGTAGCGCTCAAAAAAGTTCCAGTAAAAGGAGTACAGCACAAAGTACATCAGGGCGCAGGGCGCCATAAGGCAGGACATGATGGTATTGCGGCGGAGCAGGGCGAAGACAAGACCGGCCAGGCCCGCGAAGGTCAGGAAGCCCTTGAATCCGGTTGTGAAGTAATGGCGCGCGGAGGGGAAGGTGCGTGGGAAGGCGATCAGATGCAGGCCGGGCAGCATGCGTCCGTGGTGCGCGGCATAGGGCGAGATGGATAGCTGTTCCCGGGAGAGGAGGCCTTGCAGGATGACGGGCAGGCAGCCGACGAGTAGCGCGCCGCCGAAGCAAAGGATATTCTTCCACAGCGGCATTCGCTTTTGCCGGGCCACGACGAGGCCGGTCAGTCCCATGGGGGCGGCAATGATGATCGAGGGTTCCCGGGTGCAGTAGGCGAAGCCCAGCAGCAGGCCGGAGGCGACCAGGAGTCCGACCCGCTTGCCGTCCCCCTGGAGATAGCGGATGAAAAAGATGACACTCAGGAGCATCAGGCCGTGGGCCAGGGGATCACGGTACAGATTGGTCAGCTTGGCCAGGACGGACGGGTCGTAGATGAGAAAAAACCCCATGGCCAGCAGGCCGATGAAGGGGGCTGCGGTCCTGTTTGCCGCCTCTTTTGCGGCCAGGCCGGCCAGCCATCCTATTTCCAGCGCCATAACAATCAGCAGGGGAATATTGGCCAGGAAAATGAGCACGGGATCAAGCACCCGCAGCATGGCCCAGAGGTAGGCCGGGTAGCCCAGCGGCAGGTGGAGCGTGCGGAAATTTTCTACGAACAGGTAGCCACTGTGAAGCCACGATGCCGGGTCGGAATAGGCCTTGATGTAATAGTGTTCGCCCAGGTACTTTGCCAGGGCGCACAGCAGCCCCGCGCCGAGAAGAACGGTAAGTGGCCGGATATATTCAGTTTGTGCCTGTTTCTGATGCATATATTTCTCCATGGCGTCATGGATTTACGGCAACCTACCAGAAGTCGCGGAGGCTTCAAATGTGAAATTGCACGCGCGGGACAGATTTCTGTTGAATTACGGGGTGAAGTGGTACAGATTACGCAGGTTCCGGCCGGTGCGATATCCGGCATTATAATGGCAAAGGCATCCGGAGGTTGAGGTGATAAAAAAAGGTACATCCCTGGAGCGGTGGACCAGCGCGAAATCGGCGGAGTTGTATGGCATATACAACTGGGGGGCGGGCTATGTGAATGTCTCGGAAGAGGGCGATTTGCTGATCTATCCGCATGGCCGCGAAAGATCGGACTGCATCAGTGTGCCGGAGATTGTGGCCGGGCTGAAGCAGCGTGGCACCGAGATGCCCGTCCTGTTGCGGATGAGCGATATCCTGCGCGCCCAGATTGAACACCTCTACGACGGGTTTGCCTCGGCTATCGAGCGCTCCGGATACCGCGGGGTATACCGCGGGGTCTATCCCATCAAGGTGAACCAGCAGCAGGAAGTGGTCGAGGAGATCACCCGTTTCGGCAAGGCTCATCATCACGGACTCGAGGCGGGCAGCAAGGCCGAATTAATCGCGGCCATCTCCTATCTCCAGGACCCCGAGGCGCTCCTGATTTGCAACGGCTACAAGGATGAAGAATTTATTGATTTGGGGCTGCATGCCCTGAAGATGGGTATTCAGTGTATTTTTGTGCTGGAGATTCCCGGTGAGCTGCCGCTGCTTATCGAGCGTGCCCGCCTGCATGGCGTGCGCCCGTTGATCGGGGCCCGTGTCAAGCTCTCCTCGCAGGGCAGCGGATACTGGGCGGAGTCCGGTGGCGACCGCAGCACCTTCGGACTGACGGTGTCGCAGTTGGTCGGGGTTGTGGATGTGTTGCGCGAGGCCGATATGCTGGATTGTTTTCGCCTGTTGCATTTTCACCAGGGGTCGCAGATTACGAATATTCGAGACATCCGCACGGCGGTGTCCGAGGCCTGCCGGGTGTATGCCGGCCTGGTGAAGGAAGGCGCCGCCATGGGGCTGATGGACCTGGGGGGCGGGCTGGCGGTTGATTATGATGGGTCCCATACCAACTTTAAAAGCAGTCGCAATTACAATCTGGACGAATACTGCGTGGATGTGATCGAGGTCATTATGCAAATCCTGGACGATGAGGGCGTGGAGCACCCGACGATTGTCACCGAGTCCGGTCGCGCCACGGTGGCCCATTCCTCCGTGCTGCTCTTCAATGTCCTGGATGCCGCACGCTTCAGTTCCGCCCAACTGCCCGAGACCCTTCCGGTTGATTCCATCGAACAGATCGAGTGCCTGTGGGAAACCCTGAAGTCGATTAATTCCAAAAATTTCCAGGAGTGTTATCACGACGCGGTGTATTACCGGGATGAAATACGCCAGCGGTTCAAGCACGGTGATGTCTCGTTGCGCGACCGCGCGTTCAGCGAGCAGATTTTCTGGTCCATCATGCTGCAGGTTTCGCAGATGCTTACCAAGCTCAAGTATGTGCCAGATGAGTTCGAGGGACTGGACAATGCGCTGGCGGATATTTACTACGGCAATTTCAGTGTGTTCCAGTCCCTGCCCGACGCATGGGCCATCAACCAGTTGTTCCCGATCGTGCCTATCCGGCGCCTGGATGAAAAACCGACCCGGCATGCCATCATTGCCGATATCACTTGTGACAGCGATGGCAAGATCGACCGCTTCGTCGACCTGCATGATGTTAAAAAGACGTTGTTGCTGCACGATGTCGCGGAGGACGAGGAATATATCCTGGCGGTCTTCCTGGTGGGGGCCTACCAGGAAACCCTGGGCGATTTGCACAATTTGCTCGGGGATACCAACGTGGTCAGCGTGACGCTCAATGAGGACAACGAGATGGAATTCAGCCGCCAGGTGGAGGGCGATTCGGTGTCGGATGTGCTCTCCTATGTGGAATATGATGTCAAGGCGATGATGACCCGAGTGCGTGATATGGCCGAACGGGCCGTCCGCCAGGGAAAGATATCCGTCAAGGAACGTCGGCAGATCGTGGATGTCTACCAGGCCGGATTACGCGGCTATACCTATTTTGAACAATAAAAAAAAACAGCGAGGTGATACGATGTCGAAAGTTTTAATTATCGGCGCCGGTGGCGTGGGCGGCGTGGTTACGCACAAGTGCGCGCAGGCGCCGGAGGTATTCAGCGAGATTTGTCTGGCCAGCCGGACCGTGGAAAAATGTCGGCACATTGCCGACCAGATCAAACGGCCGATTCAGACGGCCCGGGTGGACGCGGATAATGTCCAGGAGACAGTGGCGCTGATCCGGCAGTTTGAGCCCGATCTGGTGATCAACGTGGCCCTGCCATACCAGGACCTGCACATCATGGATGCCTGTCTGGCCACCGGGGTGGACTACATGGATACCGCCAATTATGAGCCGCACGATACCGCGAAATTCGAGTACCGCTGGCAGTGGGACTACCATGACCGTTTCAAGGAAAAGGGCATCATGGCCCTGCTCGGCAGCGGATTTGACCCCGGGGTGACCAGTGTCTTCTGTACCTGGATTAAAAAGAAACACCTGGATGAGATTCACGAGATCGATATCATTGATTGCAACGCCGGGAGTCACGGCCAGCCCTTCGCCACGAATTTTAATCCCGAGATCAACATTCGGGAGGTTACCGCCAAAGGCCGGTATTATGAGGAGGGCCGGTGGGTGGAAACCGACCCGCTCTCCGTCAGCAAGCCGTTTGTCCTGCCCGAAAACCTGGGCACAATGAATATCTATCTGATGTATCACGAAGAGTTGGAGTCGCTGGCCAAACATATCCCGACCCTCAAACGCGCGCGGTTCTGGATGAGCTTTTCGGAGAATTACCTGAAACATCTGGAGGTCTTGCAGAATGTCGGCATGACGCGTATCGATCCGGTAATGTACGAGGGCCGGGAGATCGTTCCCCTGCAATTCTTGAAGGCCCTGCTGCCGGACCCGTCCTCGCTGGGGCCGTTGACCAAGGGCAAAACCTGTATCGGATGCCAGGTGAAGGGCGTGAAGGACGGCCAGGAAAAAGTGGTCTATGTGTACAACATCTGTGATCATGAAGAGTGCTTCAAAGAGGTCTATTCCCAGGCCATTTCGTACACCACCGGCGTCCCGGCCATGATCGGCGCCAAGATGATCCTGACCGGAAAATGGCGCGGGGAAGGGGTGTTCAATATGGAGCAGTTCGATCCGGAGCCGTTCATGGAAGATCTCAACAAGTACGGTTTGCCCTGGAAAGAGATTGTGGGTCCGGTCTTTGAGGCATAAGGGGACCGTTCCGGTGAATCTTGAATCGGTAAAGACGCCCTGTTTTATCGTCCAAAAGGACGCATTGCGGCGTAACCTCGATATCCTTGCGGAGGTTAAGAAGCGCACGGGATGCCGTATCCTCCTGGCGTTGAAGGGCTTTGCCATGTTCCGCGTGTTCCCCATGCTGCGGGAGGTGCTCGATGGAACCTGCGCGAGTTCGCCGCACGAGGCCCGGCTTGGATTCGAGGAATTCGGCGGCGAGGTCCACTCCTTTGCCGCCGCGCTGAGCACGGCGGATATGGACGCGCTCCTCCAGACCAGCGACCATATCACGTTTAACTCCTTTGCCCAGTGGCAACGGTTCAAACCGTTGCTGGCCGCGGCGCCGCGCCATATCGAATGCGGCCTGCGGATCAATCCCGGACACTCCGAGGCCCCGGTGGCCCTGTACGATCCCTGTGCGCCGCGGTCCCGCCTGGGCATAGTGCGCGAGGCCTTCGATGGGGAATCCCTCGAGGGAATCACCGGACTGCATTTCCATACCTTGTGCGAACAGAATGCCGACGCGCTCGAGCGGACGCTTGCCGCGGTCACCCGGCAGTTTGACCCGTTTATCCGGCAGATGAAATGGATGAACTTCGGGGGGGGGCACCATATCACGCGCCCGGACTATAATGTGGACCTGCTGTGCCGGCTGATTTCCGCGTTCAAGGAAGAATACGGAGTGGAGGTTTACCTCGAACCCGGCGAGGCGGTCGCGCTGAACGCCGGGGTGCTCGCCTCGCGGGTACTCGATATCGTGCACAACGAAATAGATATCGCCATCCTGGATACCTCGGCGGCAACCCATATGCCCGATGTGCTTGAGATGCCCTACCGCCCTGAAATCGAAGGCGCGGGAAAACCCGGTGAGCTGCCCTGCGACTACCGGTTGGCGGGTGTGAGCTGTCTGGCCGGTGATATCATCGGGGACTACTCCTTTCCCCGTCCCCTGCAAATCGGCGATATCCTGCAATTCCAGGACATGGCCCATTACAGTATGGTCAAAACCACCACCTTTAACGGAATTCAACTTCCATCCATTGCCCTGTTTGATTCCGGGCAAAACTGTGTTACTATAGTGAAAGAATTTGGTTATGACGACTTTAAACACAGATTGTCCTGATGTCTATCCAGCGTTCCTGGCCTCGGAGATACCCGGCCTGCCGGAAGAGGAATGCCTGTTTCACGTAATTCCCGTACCCTTCGAGGCGTCGGTTTCCTACGGCAAAGGAACCGCCGGGGGGCCCTTGGCCATCCTTCAGGCTTCCAGTCAGTTGGAGGCGTTTGACGGCATCAGTGAACCCTGCCAGGCGGGGATCTACACCTATCCGCCCGTGCCGTGCCAGGGCGCGATCGAGGATGTGCTTGATGCCATCGAAACCGCGGTGAGCGGGCCGGTCATCAACGGAAAGGTGCCCGTTACGCTTGGTGGCGAGCATACCGTAACCATCGGCGCCCTGCGAGCCTTCTTTGCGGAAACCGCCTCCATCGGCGTCATCCAGTTCGATGCCCACGCGGATTTGCGGCATACGTATGAGGGGAATCTCTGGAGCCATGCCTGCGTGATGCGCCGCGCGGTGGATGCCGGCTTCCGTCTCGCACAGTTCGGCGTGCGCGCGCTTTCTTCCGAAGAACAGGCCTTCCGACTCGAGCAAGGCGTACACTATGTGGACCCCGACAAGCTGGCGTACGGACGTCGCCCGGAGTTGCTGTTGCCTCCCGATTTCCCCGACCGTGTCTATGTCACTATCGATGTGGATGCGCTCGACCCATCGGTCATGCCAACCACCGGAACCCCGGAGCCCGGCGGACTGGACTGGTTTACCCTTATGGACCTGCTGGCCCGGATTGCGAAAGACCGGCAGGTGGTGGGCTTTGATGTCGTCGAACTGGCCCCGGTCGCCGGTCAGCACGCGCCGGATTTCACCGCCGCGCGGCTCATTTACCAATTCATGGGCATGATCGCCCGCGGCCGGGCATGAGGCCTCAGTCCGCCGATCCGTCCGCCCCGTAGAAGTGCCGGTACAAGGCGTCCAGGTGTTCTTCGGCTTCCCACATCCCAGATAAGAGTTTCCAGCTTGTCCGCTACTACGGCTGGTATTCCAATAAAATGCGCATCGTATCTCTTATCGATGATCGCGACGTGATCGAGCGCATTCTTCGCCATCTCGGATGGCTTGGCCTGCGAAGCTCGATGAGCGAAGCAGGCTGGCAGCAAGGCGTACGGGTGATGCCATCCCGTGCGCCAACAGCAAACGAAACGGTCATTCCTCCTTCGCCGATAGGCTGCGGCGGACAGGCTGAACTCTGGCTTGATGATCCTTTCCCCGATTATGATACTGAACCCGTGATGATGTACGCGAACGCCTGAACGCTCGTGACAGGGATGGCCTGTGAAATTTCGCCCCTTTTTCATGAGGCCGCGCCCACCGGGCGATTCCGGGCATGCCTTGAATCGCCCGAAGGGCACTTTGCGCTTAGTATTGACTCATCATCCCCTAATACGCTACCTTTTCCACGTGAAAACGCTATTCCAGTCCAGTATCAGCGGGCGGGTGCCCGCTCTGCCTGAAAAGCGATTTCTTATCAATGTTTCCCCTTGCTAAATTATGTAATTAAGAGTAGCATGTTTGCGTTCTAAGTTTGATGGAGTAGTAAGTGAGAAAATAGTAAAAGGTAATGTGTATGATTTCAATAAAAACCATAACTAAATCCTTAATTTACACTTGATCTTGTATTCGCGCTATAAGGCTGTAGAGTCGATACGTTGTAGGGAAAAGATATAATAATGAAACATTTGCTGTTGGTGACAATCCTTTTTTGTGTAACATCAGCACTGGCGGACAACATGGAAGCAGTTTCCTCTCTACAAGCCATTCAGCGTTCTTGCGCACAACTCCTCAACTCACCAGTAAACACAGCAGTTCTTAAAGGACTTCCTAAACTATCGAAGACCATTGATGATGAAGACATGAAAGTGACGGTTCTTGCCATATATGCGATGGGCATGTTCTATGCAGGCAACGATCAAGCCGCGAATAAGGGTGTCAGTTACATTCAGAAAACCTATCCCGCATCTCCACGCATTTCATTGTTTGGAGGAATGGAGTATCAAACTAAGTGCCCCAAATGTCATGGTAGTGGTATAGTAGATGTTCCGTGTAGTAGATGTAGTGGAAGAGGCAAATGCGCTGGTTGCAATGGCACAGGAAAAATAAAGAGAATAGGTGGTAGTTATGACACATGTACACTCTGCAGAGGTTCTGGACAGTGCCCAACTTGTAACGGATCAGGTCGGCAGACACGACGCTGCCGACACTGCGGGGGAACTGGCACGATCATGTCGAGGAAGTTGATGAAGGATGCATACCTTCAGCTTGTGCAAGAGGCAATGGCCTCTGCGGCCATGCAGGAGCAGGCAATCACAAAAAGGGCATACGCGACAAAGCAAGCAGCCAAGGGGCTGGTTGAATTTGAAGGTAGATGGATGACTAGAGACGAAAAACAACGTGAACTCACAGCCCAGACAGCTCGTTTTAAAGCACAACAAACTGAAGCAGAACTAAAACTTGTGGTAGAACGCCGAAAGGAAGCAGAAGCCCAAGTCAATCTACTCGCAGAGAAGAAAAAGGAAGAGGATCGCCACGCCAAAGCAGAAGCTCAGCGAGTAGAAATGAAGCGAAGCGGAAAGCTCCCAACAAAGGAACAGTGGAAGCAAAAGGTGGCAGCTAACTTCTCTGTTTCTGTGAACCAGATTAGTGATATGGTCTCTCCCGATGACTTCAAGAAAGAAATGGGAGATCCTGACCGAACACAGACGCTGGGAGATCGCACGTATTGGTACTATTTCTGTTCCGATGGCCAGATTCAGATGGATATAAATTCAGTAACACTCATAATGTATGAGATTATGTCTGGGGCTAGAATCAACGATTATTGAGAGGAAGGATGCAATGAACTACTGGGTTGTTGGAGCAATGTGGGGAGGACAGGATGATCAGTCAGACGTCTTCATTCGTCGAGGTTATTGGGTCCTAGGATGGGACGATGATGATCACCCTGAACAGACGAACCGGCGCGATCAAATCCAAAAAGATGACAGAATTGCCATCAAGCGAATGCGTGGACAAGGGTCCTCAGATATTGAAATTCGAGCGGCTGGCATTGTCACGGAGATTGATCGCGATGATGGGCGCGTCTATGTGGACTGGGTTCTTCGAGACATGAACCGAATCGTCCCAAGCAAGGGATGTTACGCTTCAATTCATGGTCCATTTCCACCTGATGATTCATGGATAAACCAAGTATTTCGAATCTGAAAGACACCCAACCATGTAGTCCGATTCATCATGAAAACGCTGGTGCATTTTCCCTAAAAGTGAATTCATCGTGAGTTCGTAAATTAAATAGAAGGAATAGTGAGAAATGGTAGATAGCACAAATTTTGCATATAGGTATAATGGTGAATTGCAAAACTTGCTCGCTGGAGTAAAGAAGTCATGCACAAAAATGGCTCTCGTAATTAAAAAAGAGAATATCTATGAAGGAGGGTTCTCAATTTTAGCAGCACAAAAAACAAACTGGTTATCAACTAACTGGCCTGTGAAATTCAATATCGAGGCAGAGTCTATTGGCAATACATATGCTTTGGTAATTCGAGGTGACTCTTCTATGGGGTCAATTACACAATCAGCCAATAATCATGCTAAAGCACTAGAACTTCTATCATTCATTAAGGTCTACGCACCAAGCAACAACGATGCGAGCCATCAACCCACTCCCGCTAGGATGACGCAGCCGCCGCACAAGGGAAATCGATCTCCGACAGCTACTTCGGCTGCGACCGATACGTGTTCAGTTCAGAATCCATCAGCGTTTTACCCAACCTTTTTCCTTGCCCTATTCCTTGGAGTCTTCGGTGTTCACCGCTTCTACCTCGCTAAAATTGGAACGGGTGTTCTTCAATTGTTCACATTCGGTGGTTTTGGTGTATGGTGGCTTGTGGACATGATCACGATTCTTTTTGGCAAGTTCCGAGACAAGAAGGGGGCTGTGATTCCCAACGTGAACCCCAAAGTGTCATGGTCGGTATTTGCAATTTTCGTCATCATCGGTCTTGCGAGTCGGGGAACAAATTCGAGTTTATCAACATCTACGAGCAACAGCGAAGGGGCATCCATTATGGCATCAGGAATGGATCCGGCGGTGACACGTTCGGCACCCCTTCGCCCTTCACAACCACTAAAGCCATCGGTCTATATCCCAGAGGATCAGCAGGACTTTATCAATGCGATTGTCCCCTTCATAAAGCAATATCAAAATGCTCCGAACGAGTTGAAGAAGTCGGTGATCAGGGCCGCTCGGAGTGAAGCCATAGAGAAGGTTGTGCCGTCCTGTCAAGTAAGGAATTGGGTGGGGACACTCAAGAAGTTGGGCACAACTTCTGACGGCAAGGCGTATATCGAGATTGCGCTCGAAGGAACCAAAAATGTAACTGTGAAGACGTGGAACAACGCATTCTCAGACACCACTGATAAGACTTTGATAGAGTTGAATAGCCCGCTATTCATAAAACTATCCGACATGACGGAAGGAACGAGGGTGTCATTTTCTGGCATCTTCATAAGAGGTGAGCAAGACTACCTCCGTGAATCTAGCGTAACTGAGCATGGATTGATGACCGATCCCGAATTTATCATGTCGTTCTTCGATGTTTCAAATAATCATGAGTAATGGGCGATTATTATTATTTATTTTTTAAAGAATTTTTAATTTTTAAAGGACACGCAGTGCGCCGCGACGAAATAGCGCAGCTATTTCACGCTGGTGATAAGTTGGAGGTGAAAGTCCTCCCTGTAGAAAGAGTAGCGAGCTGCTACAGGCTCCGAGTCATGGGCTTTAGCTGGTAACAGGTAGAGTTAAGCGTTGACAGGGGAATGTGCAGGCACGGTATAGAGCTCCGAAATAACCCTCGGGAGTGCAGACCTTGTTGCGTGAAAGGGAATGCAAAACTGGCGAAAGCGCAAATCGCAAGCTTTCGACGGGCTCCCCGGAGTCATAGACCCGTAGCATGTACAGATGCTTATTACCGGAACGCGGGAGAGCCTGATGTTAATGACCACGAGTTCCAGGTGGTCATTCGGCGGGTGAAGGTCTGTGACCGAACGATCCGCATGAACGATATCAGGCAGTCGGACACAGTCATAGTAGTGATGAAACATGAGAACAACAGAAAGTGAAGAAGCAACAAAAGCGGAAAATGGACTGGCGGATTCTGTGGAGCGAAGGGCTGTGACCAAGGGAAATTCTGAACAACCGACCGTGACCGCAACACGGAATGCGGGAAAATCGTTGAGCGGTTTGGACAGGATACGACAGGCAGCGAAAAGGGACAGGCGCAAACGGGCCCGCTATAGCCCGTCAAACGGACTTTTGCGCCCAGTTCCCCGATCTATATAAATTTATGGAGTGACAATAATAAAATGCGTGTCCTTGTTATTCTTCCGGGGAGCAGGCGCTTCGGATCGAGCAGGGCATTTATTATGTCGATCCCGACAAATTGGCGTACGGACGCCGACCGGAGTCGTTGCTGCCCGCCGATCCGTCCGCCCCGTAGAAGTGCCGGTACAAGGCGTCCAGCAGGGTGTCGATCCCCTCGCATTTTTCCGCTGAAATTTCGATGGGCGTAATGCCGGTTTCCGTGATGAAGGTGTCCAGGTGTTCTTTGGCTTCGGACAGGTCCATCTTGTTGGCGGCCACCAGCAGGGGACGTTCCGCCAGTGATGCGTCGTGAAGCGCGAGTTCGCGCTTGAGGTTATTGAAATCTGAAACCGGGTCGCGTCCGTCCACGCCGGCCATATCCAGCACATACAGCAGCAGCTTGTTGCGTTCGATGTGCCGCAGAAAGTCATGGCCGAGTCCGACGCCCTCATGGGCGCCGTCGATCAGGCCGGGGATATCCGCCACGCTCAGCGTGTGATAGTTGTCGAATTGTACGACCCCGATGACCGGATTGAGGGTGGTGAACGGGTAGGCGGCGATTTTTGGATGGGCCTGGCTGATTTTGCTGATCAGGGTGGATTTGCCCGCGTTGGGATAGCCCACAAGCCCCACGTCCGCAATGAGCTTTAATTCCAGCCAGAGGGTGTGCTCCTCGCCCGCCTCGCCAGGGGTGCTTTCCCGGGGGGCCTGATGGGTCGATCTTTTAAAATGGATATTCCCCAGCCCCCCTTTGCCGCCCGGCGCGAAAAGCAACGTTTCGCCGTCCTCGATCACTTCCCCGTAGACCTTTTCTCCGTGCTCGTCCTTGATGATAGTTCCACACGGAACCTTGATATACAGGTCCTTGCCATTGCGGCCATAGCACTGCTTGCCCTGGCCCGCCTGCCCGTGTTCCGCCTTCTGGTGCGGCTGGTAATACAAGCTGAGCAATGAATTGACGTTCTTGTCGGCCACAAAATAGACATGCCCCCCGCGTCCCCCGTCTCCGCCGTCCGGCCCGCCCATCGGAATGAACTTCTCGCGCCGGAAGGAGACACACCCATTCCCGCCGTTGCCGGACGCCACATAAATTTTTACCCGGTCCTTAAACACTATCGCTTTCATATCTTCTCAACCTCTGATGACCATGCACACAGAATCTCCGGCGCGCCGCATGCGCCACCAGGACATTCCATCCGCACAGCCTACGCATAATTCCACGGATTGGTATCCTAAAATCAAAGCTTTTGCAAAAATATGTAACTTTTTAGTAACCCATTTCTACGCCGCGGTTTCGCGGAGCAACCACCTCCAGATTTACAGTGCATCATGTAATCCTGGAGGGCGAGATTCCCATCGAGCCGGCATGTACCCGTGCCCAATCTTATCCAAAGCTTCTGGAGTGCATCGGGCTCTACGGAGTAGCCGCCCTCCAGATTCGCCGCGCAACAAGTACCCCCCTGGAGGGCGAGATTCCCATCGAGCCAACTTGTACCCGTGCCCAATCTTATCCAAAGCTCCTGCGGTGCATCGGGCTCTACGGAGTAGCCGCCCTCCAGATTCGCTGTGCAACAAGTAATCCTGGAGGGCGAGATTCCCATCGAGCCGGCATGTACCCGTGCCCAATCTTATCCAAAGCTTCTGCGGTGCACCGGGCTCTACGGAGTAGCCGCCCTCCAGATTCGCTGTGCAACAAGTAACCCTGGAGGGCGAGATTCCTATCGAGCCGGCATGTACCCG
>RZZM01000484.1 GCA_009929845.1 Spartobacteria bacterium | reverse complement strand
GAGACTGAGGGCTCCTGAAAAACGTAAGCGATTTCGCGTCCGCGCAACCGGGTCAACGCCCGTGTCCCCAGCGTCAGCACCTGCCGACCGTTCAGGCGGATGGCGCCCCGTTCATACCATCCGGGGGGCTCGGCGACCAGGCGCGCGAGGGACAGGGCCGTCACCGACTTGCCACAGCCGCTTTCTCCCACGAGCGCCACCGCCTCACCTTTCCCGATGGCAAACGACACCCCGTCGACCGCCCGTACCGGCGCGGACCGGGCGCCGAAACAGACACTGAGGTCTTGCACGCGCAACAGGGAATGGTCGTCATTATCCGGCATGGGTTACTCGTCCAGTATATGGCGAATCTTCTCGGTGAGCGCATGAATGGAAATGGGCTTGATCAGGAACGCGTCCCCCAGATTCAGTATGCCGCAGCGCGTCATTTCTTCTTCGACGTGGCCGGACATAAAAATGACTTTTATCTCGGGGTACAGTATCTTGATTTCCTCGTAGAGTTCCGGACCATTCATATGGGGCATGATGACATCGGTGAGCAGGAGATCGACCGGGCCCTCTTCCGTCCGAACCGCGTTCAGACAGGACTCGGCATCCTCAAAGGCCATGACCTTATAGCCGTTCTTTTTGAGCACGAGGTTGACCAGGTCGCGCACGCCCGGGTCATCCTCGGCGACCACAATCGTTTCCCCGGCGCCCTCCTGAAGTGTTGTTGGCGCAGGCGCTTCCTGGATAACCGTCTCGGCGTCCTTACAGGGAAAATAAAGATGGAACGCCGTACCTGTTTCCGGACTGCTTTCGACATCGATATGCCCGCCGTGCTGGCGCGCGATGCCGTACACCGTGGAGAGGCCCAGGCCGGTGCCTTTCTCCTCCCCTTTGGTGGTGAAGAACGGTTCGAAGATAAACTGCAGCACTTCGGGCGGAATGCCCGTGCCGGTATCGGAAACGGTCAGGCGCGCATAGGTCCCGGAGCGCAGGCGCAGTTGGGGAAACTGCCGTTCATGCTCCACGGTTATCTTTTCGGTCTTAATGAGCACGCGTCCCCCCGACGGCAGGGCATCGCGGGCATTCACCAGCAGGTTCATCAGCACCTGTTCAATTTGCGATTTATCCGCCTCGATGGTCTGGTTATCCAGGCCCAGAAGAACTTCCAGTTCGATATCCTCGCGCAGGGCCTTTTCCAGGATACGCTGGAAATTCCGGATCGTGTCGTCGAGGGAGATGGTCGTGATCTGCAGTTCCTGTTTACGGCTGAAGGCCAGGAGCTGGCGGACCAGTTCGCGCGCGCCGAGCGCCGCCTTATGAATTTCATGGAGACTTTCATAGCGCGGGTCCTCCTCCGGTGTATCCAGAAGCAGCATGTCCGAATAGCCGACGATGGGCGAGAGCAGGTTGTTGAAATCGTGCGCGACACCACCGGTCACATGGCCGATGGATTCCATTTTTTGCGCCTGGCGCAATTCGGACTCGAGCAGCATCTTCTCTTTTTCCATGCGCTTCATGGCACTGATATCGACGAACCCTTCGACGATCACATACTCTTCATCCAGCAGGACACGCCGGGCGCTTTTCAAGATGGGCACCTGCGTGCCGTCCACCGTAATCAGATACCGCTCGGATAAATCCAGTTCGTGGCCTTTATCCAGGATCGGGCACCGACCGACATCTGAGGGACAGAGGGTTTCGTGACAAATGCGGCCCAACAGATCGGAGGGGTCCTGGCAATTCATCATCTGCAACGCGGCGGGATTCAGGTGGCGGATGACCTTGTCATCCCCGATCACCGCAATGCCGAACGGCAGGGAATCAATGATCACCTGCAGGCTTTCCTTGGACTGCCGTAACTCCTCAGTGATCAGTTGGTGTTCGCGCAGACTGTTTTCGAGGGCCGCCGTGCGACGGGCCACCAGCTCCTCGAGGCGCCGCTGATAGAGTTTATTCTCCTGGATGAGTCGCGCACGTTCGAGGCACTTCTTCAGGGCATGAAGGATAACCGTCATGTCCTCGACCGGTTTGAGGATATAGTCCCACGCCCCGCGGCGCAGGGCTTCGATAACATCGCCGATCTGCCCCGTGCCGGAAACCACGATAAGCGGGACATCCGGCGCGTGCAGCTTGATGTAGGCGAGTACATCGAGTCCATCCATGCCCGGCATCCGCAAGTCGACCATGACCAGGTCCGGCTGGTGCTCGTCAAAGAGCGCAAGCCCCTGCCGACCGTCCGCGGCCTCCAACAATGTATAGCCATAATCCTCCAGATAGGTCCGCAGACTCCTCCGGATGGCCGGATCATCGTCAATAATCAGTATTATGGTTTCCTCTGCCGCGCTGCTTTCCAAAACGTCCTTTCCCTTTCCTCATTACCTCAGCACAGAATACACGCGCCTGCCGGAAAAAGCAACAAAACTTTGCATTTTGTGGGCGACCTCACCTCAAGCAGCTTCCACGCGATGTTCGATGGGCAGCGTGATGGAGATGGTGGTCCCTTTGCCGAATTCGGAGGTGGCGGTCATCTGTCCCCCGTGAATTTTTGTAATAATGAAATAAGAGACCGAGAGGCCCAGGCCGGTGCCCACACCCACGGGCTTGGTAGTGAAGAAGGGCTCGAATATACGACGCCGGATGTCCTCCGTCATACCCGAACCGTTATCCCGGAAGGAGATGCACACGGCATCATCCGCGTGTTGGGCCGTTATGGTGAAGGTGGGGGGCGCCGTAACAGTACCCTCCGTGTCTTGCATCAGCATGGCATGCGCGCCATTTGTAAGGATATTCAGAAAGACCTGCTGCACTCTGCTGGCCACGCACATCACACGGGGAAAATCCGGCGCGTAATCGCGCTCAATCGCGATCTGACGGAAATCGTAACCCACTTTGAAATCATACTCATGGCAGGCCAGGTTCAAGGTTTTATCCAGCAGTTCCGTCAGGTTGCACGGCGCAAAATGGGTGTCATCCTTTCGGCTGAATGAGAGCATATCGCGCACAATGGCGCTGGCCCGCCTTCCTGAATCGCGGGCGGAGGCGATCAGTTCCGGGAGCTGGCGCTCCCGCACATACATGGCAATGGCTTCCAGGGAGAGCCCACATTTTTCCGCGGCACGGGTGTTCGCGGGCAGGGGTTGAAGCAAGCGCTGTTC
>RZZM01000106.1 GCA_009929845.1 Spartobacteria bacterium | reverse complement strand
CTATCGCCAGACCATGTTCGCCGAATTCGAAAAAATGCTGCACGCGCTGGATGCCGAAGGCGTTCCGCTGACCCCCGACGCATTGGGCGAACGCTACTACGAACTCAACGCCCTTTACTATGGCCCCGAGGTGAAACCCGACCCCCTTATCGCCCTCGGGTGGGCGCGGATACCGCATTTCTATTACAATTTTTACGTCTACAAATATGCGACCAGTTACTGTGCGTCACAACTGTTCGCCGCGCGGGTACTGGCCGATACCGAAGGGCGCGACCTGTACCTGGACCTGCTCCGCGGCGGCGGGTCCGATGACCCGTTGCTGCTTATCCGTCAAGCCGGGGTGGATCTGACAGCGCCCGTCACCCTGGAAAGCGCGTTTCAATCGTTCCGGGAAACCGTGCGGGAGCTGGGTGACATCATCGGTCCGGAGGCATAACACATTTCCGCTCGCATCCAGCATCATGACCTCTGACAAGACAACGAAAAATCCGCCCCCTTTGCACGACGCCCGGTTGCGCGTCGCCTACCCGGCGGAACTGCCGATATCCTCGCAGCGCGCAAAGATTGCCACGGCCCTTGCGGAGCACCCGGTCATCATCGTCTGCGGCGCGACAGGTTCAGGCAAGACCACCCAGCTCCCGAAGATCGCCTGGGAACAGGGGCGCGGAAGGGCCGGTCGCATCGGATGCACGCAGCCGCGACGCCTCGCCGCCGTCAGCATGGCCACCCGCGTGGCCGAAGAAATGAACGCGCAGCCGGGCAAAGAGGTCGGATGCCAGGTGCGCTTCAACAACAACACCTGCGACGACACCGTCATCAAATTCATGACCGACGGCATTCTGCTGGCCGAAACCCAGCATGATCGGCTGCTTCGTCAGTACGACACCCTGATCATCGACGAAGCCCACGAACGCAGTCTCAACATCGATTTTATCCTCGGGTACCTCAAGACGCTCCTGCCGGAACGTCCGGAGTTGAAGATTATCATCAGCTCCGCCACGCTGGACGCCGAAGGCTTCTCGCGTTTTTTCAATGACGCCCCGGTACTCCAGGTGGAAGGACGGACCTTTCCTGTCGAAGATTTTTTCCTGCCTCCGCTTAATGATGACGAAGAACTCTCGCGTCACGTCCGGCGGGCCGTGCAATGGATTTCAGACCTGGATGAACGCGGTGACATCCTGGTGTTCCTGCCCGGCGAACGCGAAATCGGCGAGGCCGCCGATGTGTTACATGGACAGGCGCTGCGCAACACCGACGTTTTGCCGCTGTATGGCCGCCTGAGCATGAACGAACAGCAACGGGTATTCAAAACCGGCGAACGGCGACGCGTCATCCTGGCCACCAACGTAGCGGAAACCTCCATCACCATTCCCGGCATCCATTACGTCATTGATTCGGGGCTTGCGCGGCTCAGTCGATTCAATCCGCGCACACAGATACAAGGCCTGCAGATAGAGCAGATATCCCAGGCCAGCGCCCGGCAGCGGCGCGGGCGTTGCGGACGTATTGCCGACGGCATTTGCGTGTATCTGTATGATGAAGAGATCCTGAATGAAAGTCCGCCTTACACCGAACCCGAAATCCGCCGCACCTCCCTGGCCGGCGTCATCCTGCAAATGGACCTGCTGGGCCTGCCCCCGATTGACGCCTTTCCGCTGATGGACCCGCCCTCCCCCGCGCTCATCAATGAAGGGTACAAGACCCTGTATGACATTGGCGCCATTGACAAAAACCGGCGGATAACCTCAATGGGACGCACCATGGCCCGTTTCCCGGTGGACCCGCATGTCGCCCGCATGATTTGTCAGGCGCGCACGGAAGGCGCCTTGCAGGAGACGCTCATCCTGGCCGCCGTGTTGAGCATCCAGGATCCCCGTGAACGACCGGCAGAAAAAGCGGAGATCGCCGACGAGGTTCATCGACAATGGCAGGATGAAAAATCCGATTTTTCAACCTTGCTGAACATTTGGAATTACCTGGTCGGGATACAACAAGGCGGCGCTTCCCAGAACCGCATCCGGCAATGCTGCAAGAAGAGTTTTCTCAATTACCGCCGAGTGCGTGAATGGCAGAATCTCTATCAGGAGCTGAAACAGGTCTGTGAACGGCTTAAATGGAAGAATCGCTTCAAAACCGGGCCGTTGCCCATTGGCGCGTACGACCGCCTGCATCGCAGCGTGCTGTCGGGCATCCCGGTAAACATAGGGGTGCGGGATGAACGGAAGTTCTACCATGGCGCGCGCGGTCGTGATTTTCATATCTTTCCCGGTTCCGGATTATTCAACCGCGGACCGGAATGGGTGATGGCGTTTGCGCTGGTGGAAACCGGCCGCGTGTATGCGCGGCAGGCCGCCGCGATCCAACCCGCCTGGCTCGAGGATATCGCGCCGCATCTGTGCGCCTCAACCTACAGCCAGGCCCACTGGGATGCCACCCAAGGATTTGTCTATGCCAAAGAAGCGGTTGTCTCCAACGGGTTAACCCTGGTCGCGGGCCGCAACATTCACTATGGAAACGTGCGCCCAAAGGAGGCGCGCGAGATGTTTATCCGCGACGGACTGGCACCCGGAAATCTTCGCGGTCGGCATCCGCAGATCAAAAAACATCAGGCCATGCTTCAGGAGATCACGGCGCTGGAAGAAAAAATCCGTCGTCCCCACAGCCTGCTCGATACGGAGGCCGTCTACCGCCATTTCGACAGACTGGTTCCCAAAGATATCTGTTCCACCAAGGCCCTGGAGCAATGGATGCACGCTACGCGGCCCCACCTGGCCATGTCGAAAACGGAGGCCATGTATCCGGGGGCCGACCAGTACCCCCCGGAGGACTATCCCGACCACCTGGATATCTTCGGTTGCGCCTGCCGCCTGACGTACCGCTACGCCCCCGGCGAACCCGACGATGGCCTATGCCTGTACTGTCCGGTGGATAAACTTAATCTCCTCACCGCCGGGACCATAGACTGGCTGGTACCCGGATGGCTGCCCGAAAAACTTCGCATGATGATCCGCTCTCTGGGCAAACCCCTGCGCGCCGCATGCAACCCCGTCCCTAAAACGATCGAAGACTTCCTTGATGCTGTTGCGCGCGGGGACGTGGACCGGGACCAGCCGCTGCGGCAGGCGCTGGCGCACTTCCTGCGCAAGCGTTTCAATACCGTAGTCGGAACAAATGATTTCGACCACTCGCGTCTGCCGGATTACCTCGTGATGAAGGTAGCCGTGCAGGACGGCGACGGGAAAATCATCGCGATTGAACAAGGCCTGCCGGACGCTTCGAGCTACATGTCGGGACGGCCGACGGCATCCATGCCGTCATCCGATCGGTGGAACCGGCATGGCCTGTTGGATTGGCCCGAGGACCCGCTGCCGTTAAGCATTGCGCTGGATGGACAACACACCGGGTATCCTGCCCTTATTGATGAAGGCACGGCCATCGGCATACGCGTTTTCCTGGAAGAATCCGAGGCGCAGGCCGCGCACAGAAATGGATTGTGTCGATTGTTTCGCCTCTGTCACGCCGATCATATCGCCTTTATCGAAAAACGACTCCCCCTGTCGACCGCCACACAACTTACCCTGTGTCGCATGCCGGGCAAAGGACGCACGGACCTGCCGGATTTTATGGATAACGCCCTGTATGACGCCCTCACGGATATGGGGCGCCACTCCATTCGCGATGCCGCATCATTCAAAAAGCGGGCCGCGGCGGCGCGCCAGGACATGTACAGCCTCGCCGAACGCTATGGACAGGCGCTGAACGATATCATGCAACAACGCGACGAGGTCCTGCGCGCCATTGACGCGCGCGCCAGGCACCCCGCGTGCGCGGACGGCATCCGCGATATCCGGGACCAACTGACCTTTCTATTCCATCCGCAGTTCATGCGCTCCTCCGAAATCTGGTCACGCTACCCGCGCTATCTGAAAGCCCTGATCACACGTCTGGACCGTATGCGGTACGCGCCGCAGAAGGACCAGGCCAAGTGGCAAAACATACAGCCCTACCAGGCGCGTTTAAACGAACGTCTCGACGCCCTGCCGGACCGCTGTCCCTCGCCCCGCCTGCTGCGCTTCGCCCTGTTGCTGGAGGAATACCGCATCAACCTTTTCGCCCCCGAAGTCGGCGCCGCCGAAAAGGCCTCCCCCAAGCGCCTGGACCAGCTCTGGGACGAAATCGCATCTTCATCCGGCCTCCTCCCGGATGGACACAGCTCTTAAAACGGTATACCAATCCAATCAGAGGCCAACACTACGCGTTGCGCATAGGGGCGGTTGTTTCCGACAGACTCACACTGGTCGCGGACTGCCGAGCGCTTCAGCGGCCTGTTCGGGGTCTGTGATCGGGACCCGGCAGGTAAAGTCCTCGCAGATATACAGGGTGGCCTTGCCGTCGAATGCTGTCCGTCCCTTGAGGAGGGGCGCGCATGGCGCGTTGGCGCCCGGCCCGTCGGTTGCATCGGCAAACAGGAGGACCTTGCCCGGAATAAAGCGTGCATGCACCGCACGCAACATGGCCAGGGTGTCGGCCGCCCCGGGCGTACCGGCAAGGACAATTTGTTTGGGCGGGTTCATCTGCAGGCCGAGCGCGACCAGCATGGAAGGCATGGCCTGCGGCGCGCGGGTAATGATCGGGGAAAAGGCGGCCAGGACGGATTCGGCCCGCCGCGCGTATTCCTCGTTTTCAGTCATCCAGAACAGACGCAGGAGGTTGTGCGCGGCCACGGAATTGACGGAGGGCTCCGCGCCGTCGTAATCGTCCTTGATCCGCAGCAGCACCGCCGGGTCCGCGCCCGAGGTGTTGAAATAGCCGCCGTGCTCCGTATCGAGGAACAGCTCGTCCTGACGGGCCTGTAGGACGGTGGCCCATTCGAGGCGCCGGACATCAAACCCGGCTTCATAGAGATCAAGAAGTCCCCGAATGAGATACGCGTAGTCATCGGCGTAGCCGTCAATGGCCGCCTCGCCGTCACGGTAGCGGCGCCGCAACGTGCCGGTGGTTTCATCGTAGAGCCGGCGGCGAATAAAATCCGCCGCGCGATTGGCGGCATGAAGCGCTGTTTCGTCGCCGAACACCTGGAAGGCGCGCGCAAAAGCGGATATCATCAGCCCGTTCCAGGCGGTAATGGCCTTGTCGTCGCGATGTGGGCGGGGTCGCCCGGACCGCGCCTTCAAGCGCGTCACGCGCGCGTCACGCAGCATCCGTTCCACCCGCTCCGGCGCGAGGTCAAACGCGTCGGCGGTCTCTTCGACACCATGGGCCGCGTACAGGATGTTTTTGCCGGTAAATTCCCCCTGCGGATCATTCCGGACATTTCCGTCCTCCGCAACGCCGTAGTGATAACTGAACACTGCCGCGGACTCCTCGCCAAGCGACTGAAGCGCCTCGTCCTTTTCCCACACATAAAACGCGCCCTCACCACGCACCCCGACCTGCCCGGGCACCGGGCTGTCGGCGTCTTCCGCGGAAAAGAATTGCCCCTCGGGCCCGGTCAGGTCACGGAGCACATAACCCAATGTTTCTTTAGCCGTGCGGGCAAAAACCGGTTCCCTTGTAAGCTGAAAAGCGTCCAGGTACGTACAAACCAGTTGCGCCTGGTCATAGAGCATTTTTTCGAAATGCGGCACGTGCCAGCGTTCATCCACCGAGTAGCGATGGAACCCGCCGCCAAGCTGGTCGTACATTCCGCCCGCCGCCATTGCGCGCAGGGTGTGGAGGGTCATCGCCAGGGCCTCCTCGTTTCCGGTGTGCGCGTAGTAACGCAGCAGGAAATCCGGCAGGGATGGCCGCGGGAATTTGGGCGCGCCGCCAAACCCGCCATAACGCGGGTCGTACGAGTTTCGGGCTTGTTTCAGGGCGAGGTCGAACACCTGGCTTTCGAGCGGCATGGCGGCGGCCGGGGCGGGGGCCGTGGCTTGGCGCAGGCGCTTAAGGGAGTCGTCGGCCAGGGAAAGGATGCGTTCGCGGTCCGCCTCCCAGGCGTCGGCAATGTGCCGCAGGACCGACATAAATCCAGAACGACCCCACTTGTCTTCGGGCGGGAAATACGTGCCGCCAAAGAACGGCTTGAGGTCCGGCGTGAGCCAAATGCTCATGGGCCAGCCGCCGCTGCCGGTGGTGGCCTGCACGTAGGCCATGTACACGCGGTCAACGTCGGGCCGCTCTTCACGATCGACCTTGATGCACACAAAATGGGCATTGAGCATGCCGGCCACACGGTCGTTTTCGAATGATTCGTGCTCCATAACGTGACACCAGTGGCAGGTCGAATAGCCCACCGAGAGAAAAATGGGCTTGTCCTCCCGCCGCGCCTTTGCGAAGGCTTCCTCGCCCCACGGATACCAATCCACCGGATTATGCGCGTGCTGCAGCAGGTATGGACTCTTCTCATGGAGCAGCCGATTGGCGTGGTCCCCCGCATGGGTGACGCCTTCCCTCCGTCTTTCTTTTCCTTGGTCTTTGTCCATATCGCCTACTCCACAACCGCTGAAAAAATACAAACAGCAAAATTCGTGTTCTACACATAGTACGGTTAATATAGCACAAAAGGGCCGAATTGAATATGAATGCCGCTGGATAATCCAGTCGTTGGGGACAGTGACCCTTGGGGGTAGGCGGTCAACCTACACCCTACAACCTAATCCGCGATCAGTTGATCATCTCATCCCCTGATCCCGTCAAGGTCTGTTGTCCACCCGGACGTTATCGATCAGGATGGCGCCACCGGCTTTCGGGGTAATGCTGAAGGGCATGAATACGCAATTCAACTGACTGCCGCGCACGCCCCATTCACGCAGGGAAATGCTGATTTCCTGCCATTCATTGTTTCCATTCCAATGGCAGGCGGAAAGAGCCCTGGTAAATGACGTGCCGGAGGCGTTGAATCCGATATCGGCATCCGCCGCGGTTTTTACGCTGAATTTCAGGTAGCCGTTGGCATAGCCCTGAAGGTCGGCGGACCCGCCGGGCGCCGACACATCCGCCACGCACAGTCCGGTGGAATGATTGGCGATATAGGCATAGTTCCCCTTCACGTGTACCCCATAGGTCTCCACGGGAAGGCGGGTGATGTGTCCAATCATTTCCGGATGTCCCGGGTTCGTTACATCCAGGATGTAGATGTCGTTTCTTGTCGTGACATAGAGTTTGTTGCCGTCAAGATAGAGGTCGCGCATGATATAGTTGCCTTGCAGCAGGCTCTTCACCTCCACGGGAGCGCCGGGATTGCTGATATCCATGACAAAGAGTCCCCGGTACGTTCCCACATAGGCGTAATTGCCGTTCAGGGCCAGGCCCATGGCATAGGTCACCCGGTTTGTGGACAGCACCACCGGCGCCGTCTTGCTGGCCACATCAATAGCGTGGAATCCGGTATCCTGCAGGGCCACGTAGGCCATGTTGCCGGCGACCTCCACATGACAATCGACGGACCCCATGTTGGCCATCCCCACCTGGACCGGATTGGCGGGATTGGAGACATCCACGATGCAGAGCGCGCCGAGGGAATCGCGCCGGACCAGGTACGCGTAATTGCCATCGACATCCACGGCCGAGGCATTTCCCACAGACGCGGAGCCCAGCAGCACCGGGGCGGCGGGATTGGACACATCGTAAACGCGGAACGGATTGCCCGCGACATAGAGCCGGTTGCCTTCCACCTTCACATCCCGCGCATACGATCCGTACGGGATGTTCGCGATGCGCACGGGCACGGCTGGCGAGGAAATATCATAGATATTCACGCCGCCCGCGCCATCCGCCAGGTACAGGTAGTCGCCCGCAATGTCCAGGTTGACCGCGTAGCCTTCGGTATTGGTTGTGAATACGATATGGGCGTTTTGCGTATAGACCATGGAACAGGGTTTCGCCGTGACGCCTTCTATGCGCAGGCACGTCGAGCCCTCAGGGGCGTTGGGATCAGCAAAGTCCGGATCATAGACAGCCGTTCCCGTCATTTCGATCGCCGTTCCGTCCGCGGTCCCCACATCGTTATAGATGACGAAGGGGTCGCCAAGGCCACTGGTGTTTGTGATGGGCGGATCCACGATGTCATCCACTACATAGGCATCGGCATAGGGCCTGAAATCATCCAGCAACAGATCATAAGGTTGGACGTTCTCGACCGAGGGGCCGTATTCGATGATGATGCGCGAAATGTTTGACCAGTCCCCATCCCAGACATCCCAATCCACCGGGTCATTTTCATCCACGCTGGCCGCGGTCAGGAATTTTTCTTTCGGGAAGAGGATATAATCGCCCCAGGAGGCGGCCCCGACCGGATACCAGCGTGTGCGGGCGACGGGGTCTTCGTTGGTGGCCACGGCCAGGCGGATCCTCGGCATGCAATCCCCGTTGGTCGAATAATTCTCAGGCATGCGCGCCTTGAGGGCGAAGCCGTCGAGATGGGAGAAATTGGTCCGTGTCTGGCCGGTATCGTAGGGGGCCACAAACATGCCGGAAAGCCATCCGGCATTGGTGCTGGCGACACGCAGCGCCCCGAGGCCTTCGACCGCGTTGGTGGAGTAACTGTGTGTCGAGCCGGGAATCCATCCGCTGATCCATCCATCATCCGCATTCAGCCCGTACTCGGCCAGGATGGCGTCGTCCACCTGCATGCCGTTATCCGTATAGGGCGGCACAATGGCGGCGGAGGAGACAATCGCTACCTCGACAAACGCGGCATCCTCCGCCGCCCAACGCCAGTCCAGGCTGAAGGGTTGGGCCCCGGCGGTAAGGGAGGCGGTGATGTCCAGACTGTCCATGCCCACCAGATTCGTATCGGCATCGTACCAGAAGAGTTCCATCGCGGCCTCGCCGTTGTATCCCGCGTTTTTCCAGGCGTTCATGCTGAAATTATAGGCCTTGGTATCGTCGACCGGAACGCGCTGCCAGACGCGCCCATAATTAGTGCCGGTCCAGTTTTCAAAGACCATGCGCCAGCCCGACCAGTTCTCATAGGTCGCGTTGCCTTCGGTTACCCATCCGCCAAGCGCCTGATCAAAGCCGGGATTACTCACCAGCCCGCCGTCGCCGCCTTCCATGCTCAGGCGGTTTTGTTTGTGGTAGACCCCATGCGGCAGGTAATATTTGTTTCCGCCGAATAGGGCCAGGTCATCAATGAACAACTGATTGTATTCGGCATCTGTCTTGGAGGCGAATTTGAACTGGAGGGCATTTACATGCCGCAACGCGGTGTCGCGATCAATGGCCTCATTGCCCCACCCCTCCTGCGCAAAGCGATCGAAGGGGATGACGAATTGTTTCCATCCAGCGCTGGGTGTCGCTTCGATGGTGTACAGGTAATCGTCGTAATTCGTAATCGCAAAGGACTTGAGCACCACGCTCACCCGCGTGCCGTTGCCTTTCATCCAGAAGCTGACGCCCTTGTAACCGCTGGTCGAGGAGAGGTCGCAAACCGCCTCCGGGACGTCATTGGTATACGGGGTCAGTTTGGTCATGAACCCGGCGAAGAGCTGATCGACCTTTTGCGGGTCCAACAGGTGCAGGGTCGCATCGCAATACATGGACCGCGATGATCCCGTCGGGGCCGCGTCGTTGGTTGTCATCATCAGGACGGTCGACCCGTTGCCATTGGGGGCGTCGTCATAGGTATTCCAGACCCCGCCAAAGGCGTTGAACTGGTCCGCCGCCGCCTCGATATGATCAATCATGTCCTGTCGCCCGTACCACTGCTTTCCGATCTGGGTGGACACGCTGTAGCCGTTGTTGCTGATGGTCAGGAGGCTGCCCTCGGAAACACCGATTTCCGCGTTGTCCTGGTCGCTGAACGCGGCCAGCCGGAAACGCCCGGTAAAGAGTCTGGTATCCGCGCCGGTCTCTTCCAGCACCACATCTATCGGATCGGTATTGTTGCCGGCGTCGGGCCCGTAGGCGTCGCTGCTATACAAGGTGGCCATGGTGAAATCAGGGGTATCAGGATTCCCGCCGGAGAGGCATTGCATGGCCACATAGAGATCCATGCAGTTGCTGGCCGTGCCTGTGATTTCATCGGTATGCGCGGCATCACGGTACAGCCGGATACTCTCCGGGAAGAGGGTTTCCTGCACGTTCACAATCACCTGCGCCGGGTTGCGGCTCTTCAAGCCATTGTTGTCCGTTACCGTCAGCTCATAATAGTAGGTTCCGGATTCCTCCGCGGAAAAAACCGGCATGGGACTGGCCGGATCGGAAAGGCCCGTGGCCGGTCGCCATTCATACACGGCAATGGTCCCGTCCGGATCATAACTGTTGGTCGCGCACAACTGAACGACCACATTGGTGCCCACCAGCCGGGCGCTCTGCTCCGCCACGGCCACCGGGAAACGGTTGCTTCCTCCGTTGAGCGTTTCAATGCGGATGTTGTCGATCCATACCGATCCTTTTTTATCATCCCGTCCGACCCAGGGCATGAATTCCATCTGTTTGATCGCGCTGAAATTCATGGCAACGGCCGCGCCGTCCTGACCGCCCGGATAGGACCAGTCGTAAAACACCGAATCCAAGGGAATCGAGATCGTCTGCCAATAGCCGTCATCCAATATCCAACGGTCCTTGAAATTGGACAGCCCGATGCCCGGCTTGCCGACGTTCCCGTCGTTGTCGCTGACCACCATTGTAAATTCCGTACGGGTAAAGCCGGGCCCCTCCGTCTTGGTTTTCACATCCACTTTCAACACATAGTTGGAAAGCGGTTCACCCGCTGGACACCACACGCTTACGGGCGAGGTAGTGACGCCATTCTGCTGATGACCGTAGGTGCCGAAAGCCAGGTACAGATCGCCGGCAGCGGTATCGCCGTTGGATCGGTCGAAATCGACACGCATTGAGGCAATGCCGCCAAACTGCGAGACATCCTCATAATCCAGGAACATATTGTATACATAGGGGCGCTCCATGTCAGCCGGCTGACCGTGCTGGTCGTAGAAACCGATGGCATAAGGCTCTTCAATGACCCACGTATGCGCCAGGGAACCGGAGTCAAAATCACAGATGCGCACTTCCCCTCCGGCAGCGCGGGGCGTCACCTCCATCGTCACCGGAACGAGGACCGTGCCTTCCGAGGTTGCCACCGTTACCTTGGTGCTGTAGATCCCGACGGGCAACCCGGTGCGGTCCACCTCGAGAAATACCTGGTCGGTTACCTTGGTCACCCCGCTGGTGGATGTCAGGAAATCGAGCCAAGGACTGGATTCAGACACCGACCAGGTGGTCTGGCTGTTGCGCGTATTGGAAATTTCGATACAATACTTGAAGTTGGTAGTGATGGTGACTTCATGGGTGGTGTGGTCTTCTTCTTCCAGGATTTCGATGCCCGTTTCATAGGCGCCAAATTCCATATGGGCGGGCGCGACATGCAGGTGGGTGGCGGGCGCTTCTTCCGCGGGGGGGGATGGATTCCCATAGAAGGTCATCAGGTAGATGGAGAGCGGTTCATACTCGTAGACGAACTGCTGGTGGTCGCCGACCGCCTGCACATGTACGCCGCCCGGCTCCATGGTCATGATCTCCGGATCGTGATGACCGTAGCGCAGGACCTGCTTGACGCCGGTGATATTGAAGTTGCTGATCACCAGCATGGCATTGGTCGTGCCCTGGTTTTCCATGAATGCGCCGGGGTGATCTGGATCGTACCACGGATGATAAAGGCCCTTGTAGTGGGACACAATGGTCAACTCGTTGGCGTTGGTATCGACGCCGCCATAGACGCTGAAGAGGCTGTTGTCGTGCGAGACAACCGACGTCAGGGCCTGGTCCCGGAAGTGCAGGCTCATCAGTTTGAACGCCCAGTATTTTGGATTGGGATCACCGTGTTCATCGAACATGGCTTGCTTGGCCGAGTCGGCGGCATGGTGGTAACCGCCGCCGGACTGGTCCGGCTCGCCGATATACCAGTTGCAGGCGAGCTTCACACCATATTTAGCGAAGATGCCGAGATAGTCAATCTGCCCCAGGCCCGCCACATACGGGTCCGCCGGGTGCCCCTGCCAATAGAAGTAGTCATATTCAGAAAGGGAAAGGCCCATATCTTGTCCGGGATTGTAATGCTCAATGATATTCTGGAAGCGGTCAATAATACGCGCGTCATGGGCATTGCCGGTCTCCTTATCCGAACTTGAGAACCCCGGCTCCCACAAGTCGCGCAACTCCTGGACGGCGGCCGCCTCATTGTCGGTATTCATATAGCGGTGAAAATCCAGGTAGTTACATACCTGGGTCCCGCCGTTGGCGTCGGCATACTCCGCCACTTTTTGCACAAACATGTTCATGTTGCGTTTGTCGTTGAAGGTGCCGGTTTCGGGATTCATTTCCCAGCCGATCACATCCGGCAGGCCGTCGCGGCCCGGAAACACGCGACCGTCAAACTGGTTCAGGCCCGAGGACATCACAAACCATCCGGCATCGTTGGTATAGCCCCAGGGCCGCAGGTGATCCGGCCAGTCCACTTCGGCGCGCGCCCGCGTGACCGGACAGAACGCCGAGAAGTCCGTCCCCCAGTACAGGTACCAGTTGGCGGGCGTGGGGCCCAGGATCACAGCCTGCGAATTGGCGCCGCGAATCGCCGCGCCGATCTCCACCCACCGGTCATAGAACACCTCGGGATTCAGATCTTCCAGGAATATCTGATCGCCATGCGCACCGTCGTTATAGGCATAGCCTTCGGCTTCATACTGCACCAGTTTCCAGGCGATGAACGGTTCGTTGCCGATGCCCCAGATATTCACGTTGGTCCCGCACTCTTCCACCCAGGCGGCAATTTCGTGGATGGGCTGATTGGAGTTGTAATTGCTGTCACCGTCGTCCGAGGCCACGCGCCCGAAGGCCGGGACCTGGATGAAAGGTTCGGCGTCCATATCCTCATGGCACCATTCGACAAAGGTGCGCCAGCTCATGGGCACATATTGGTTTTCGAGGCTGATGACGTTGTAGAGCCGGTTGTTGCGCCAGTTATAGCGCTCGATATTGGTCGCGCCATACCGGATTACGCTGGCCTTGGCCTCCCGCAGCCTGGGCGCGCACATCAGGGCATAGTGGTCCGCCGCCCAGTTGGCGATGTTGACCCCGTAGATTCGCTTGCTGATCGGGCGCTGATGTTCCGGCGCCGCGTCAATGGTTAACTGCACATCCGAACGCGCCGTGAATGCGGACAACACGCTCACCACCACCATCACTCTGAATACACGCTGCATTTTCATTGTTCTTCTCCTCTTCAAAAGATGTTCGTACATTACGGAAGGTCCACGCCGACACGATAGAAGCGGTTGGCCCGGCCCTGCAGGTTGGTATCGCTTACTGTATACGCCTGCTCGGCCCCCGCCGTGATATTTGTCGCCAGCATGGTCCACGCGCCCGGATCGCTGATGTCGTCCGAGTAGTCCACATAGTACACACGATCGGGCTTGATGATCCATGTCATCTCGAAATAGTTCGCGTCCGAATAAGTGACCTCACGCAGCTTGATGTCATCGAAGTACATCGTTCCATTGGGGCCGACATTATTGGCCTCCACCTCAATCTGGCAATATACCGCGTCGGCCGGGGCCGTCGCCAGCATCTGGATGTTGCTCCATCCATCCCCGGCGGCGCTGAGGTCGTTGGTCATTCCGCCGATCACATTGAAGCCCGCGTCCGCGAACTCCAGCTTGAACTGCATATCCGCCACCCAGGTGGATTCCACCCAGAAGGCCCCGGAGACGGCATATTCCAGACCGCCGGTAATCGAACGGCGCTGGCCGACCTTGCCGTAGCTATTTCCAAGCCATGTGCCGGAGATGATACCACAGTACCCGTCGGCGCCGCTGTCCTTCCAGTTGACACGGCGCGCGTTGGCTTCACTCCATCCATGATAGTCCGGCATCCCCCACATCCAGTAGGCGGCGTGATCGTAATCAACCCCCCCGATCCCATCATCCGCATAGGCGGCAAAGGTACCGTTAAGGATCAGGTTGTCGCCGTATTCCACCTCCGAACTGACCACCGCGTTGAAATTGTTGGTGAGCAGCAACAGGCGGTCCTGATCATCCGTCGGGTCCGTGTTGGCCTTGTATTCCTGCCAGTTCAGGCGACCGTCATTGTCCGTGTCCGCGCCGGCCAGACCGCCGGTGGGGCCCCCGAAATACTGCATTTCCCACCAGTTTGGCATCCCGTCGTCATCGTCGTCGCCATAGATATCCGAGGTGGCGCCGGAAGCGAGCGCGGCCTCTGAGTAGTGCGCGCTGTTTTCGGTATATACCGCATAATGATACACGCTGTTGGTTTCCAGGCCGGGATCAATGAACGTGGTCGAAGGCCCGTGGTAGAGGCACTGTCCCTGTTCGGCATATACGTTACCCGGCCAGTATTGCGCGCCGTTCGCGGGCGGCGTAAACGTCACCGAGGCGCCTTTTTTGCGGAAGACGATCACCCACTTCGATCCGTCATTTTCAGCGCGCACGCTCAGGGAGGTGCTGGAGTGATAGGTCACCGTGGCGTCCGGTTCGACCAGCGGATTCACCACCCAGGTGTTGGTCGTGAAGAGCGCCGTGTTCCAGTCGCCCCAACTGTTCCACCCACTGCCCGCCGGCGGGTAATAGACATGCGCGCCTTTTACGAACTTCACGGCGACAAAATATTCGCCCGTCGCGGAGGCCTGCCCCAGGGTTCCGGTGTATTCATAGTTATCGCTGCCCGGACCGAACAAGCCGGGACGTTGTGTCAGGGGGCGCCACGTCCAGGTGTCGTCATCCTGGTCCTGTGAACG
>RZZM01000105.1 GCA_009929845.1 Spartobacteria bacterium | reverse complement strand
ACGGGGCACAGGTACAGGCCGGCTCGATAGGAATCTCGCCCTCCAGGGGTTACTTGTTGCACGGTAAATCTGGAGGGCGGCTACTCTGTAGAGCCCGGGGGCACCGCGGGCTCTTTGGGGTAGACGAGGCACGGGTACAGGCCGGCTCGATGGGAATCTCGCCCTCCAGGGGGCATGTTTGTACAGCACACCTGGAGGGCGGCTACTCTGTAGAGCCCGGGAGCACCGCGGGCTCTTTGGGGTAGACGAGGCACGGGTACAGGCCGGCTCGATAGGAATCTCGCCCTCCAGGGGTTACTTGTTGCGCGGTAAATCTGGAGGGCGGGCTTGTCCTGCGTAGTCCCCGCGAGCGGGACGAAGAAGGATACTCTGTAGAGCCCGGGGGCACCACGGGCTCTTTGGGGGTAGACGAGGCACAGGTACAGGCCGGCTCGATAGGAATCTCTCCAGGGGTCATGTTTGTACAGCAAACCTGGAGGGCGATTACCTGCGAATCAATGAAATTCCCGTTCTGCGACTAACGTTCAAGGTAAGGAATTTTGAATTTCCGTCGTTAAATCATTGCTTTTTGAAAAAAACCCGGGTACGTTCCAACGTTCAACTGCACATGGGCCTGTAGCTCAGTTGGTCAGAGCAGGGGACTCATAATCCTCTGGTCGCAGGTTCGAGTCCTGCCGGGCCCACCAGTTTGAATCATGCGGTGACTGCCGGATGTATCTGTAGTTGTTTCTCAATCACAGAAAGTATGACAGACAAGCTGTTCAGCGTAGGATTCCCGTTTTTCCCAAGCATGCGATGAAGTGACTTTTCACCCAATCCAGTCAGTTCGGCCAACCGCTTGAAGGTGATGGTAGCATGGATAAGGTCGCGCAACATCTCCAGTCCGATATGCGGTTCACCTTCGAGGATGGCACAACAGGCCTCGGCAAAGACGGCCCGCGCGTAGCCTTCATCGTTTCGTATTCGTTCCAATACCGTTTCCCGGTATGCTTTTGTTAATGCCACCATAATGTCACTTCGTTTCCTTGTACTGTTGCCAGCGGATTACCGCCTGATCAATATCACGGCTCTGTGTTCCTTTGGTCGCAGGTTCGAGTCCTGCCGGGCCCACCAGTTTTTCGGGGCTGAATTCGACTTTCAGGTCCTCGTTGAGCCTTTTTCCGCCCGGGCGGCCGTCTTTTCCGTGGCTGATGACCAGGCCGGAGCCGTATTCGGGATCAAACGGCTCGTAGAGGATCGGGTGGCCCCAGGCGTCGATAAGAAGTTCCGTGTTGCCGGCGGGAATAAACGCGACTTTCCCATAGCGGTTGGTGAGGTCATCCAGGGTCTCGGGCCAATACCCCATCCGGAAGTAGAAGGCCCGCGAGGTGGCGGCGATCTGTTGAATGCGTTCCCAGGTGAGGGCCACCTGTTCACTTTCGGATTCACTGCTGTACCGGTAGAGGCTGATCCCGACCCCGCCAACCAGTATGATCAGAAACAATATGATGACTTTCCTCAAATTCATACCACGTTTCACCTGTCCTCTATTTTTTGCCTCTCATCAGAGCCATACTTTACACGCCGCGGGGGGGCGACCGCAATCATATTTTTCCTGGGCCTCACCCCCCGTTTTCTTATTATATTCTACCTTCACACACGGGTTTTCTTCCGATACACTCCGGCTTCAATTTGTGAGATGGATACAAACACACAGGACAGGAACCATATGAAAATCTTAATTGTAGGCGGCGGCGGCAGGGAACATGCGCTGGCGTGGAAGCTGGGCAACGACAGTCGCAAGCCGGAAATCTTTTGTGCGCCGGGCAATGCGGGAACAGCGGCGCTGGGTACAAATGTGCCCATCGCGGCGGATGACATCGAGGGGATCGTGCAATGGGCGCGCGAAAATAAACCGTCCCTGACGGTGGTCGGTCCGGAGGCGCCCCTGTGCGCCGGACTCGTCGACCGCCTCAGCGAAGAAGGGTTCAAGGCGTTCGGTCCATCCCGGGACGCGGCGCGCCTGGAGGGCAGCAAAATTTTTGCGAAGGAGGTCATGCAGGCCGCGGGCGTGCCGACCGCGAAGGCGGGCACGTTTTCGACATGCGAGACGGCGTTTGCCTATATCGATGAATTGGGCGCGCCGGTGGTCGTGAAAGCCGATGGCCTGGCCGCGGGCAAGGGGGTCACCGTGTGCGCAACAATCGAAGAAGCCCGGCAGGCCGTCCAGGAAGCGATTGAAGATAAATTGTTCGGCGACGCCGGTAACCAGGTGCTGATCGAGGAATGTCTGGCAGGCGAAGAGGCCTCCATTCTGGCGCTGATTGACGGGACTCAGGTGGTAATGCTCGCGTCGTCGCAGGACCACAAACGCGCCTATGACGGCGATAAAGGTCCGAATACCGGCGGCATGGGCGCCTACTCCCCCGCGCCGGTGGTGACGCCCGACCTTTGGCCGGTCATCAAAAAACAGGTGTTCGACCGCACACTGGCGGAACTCAAGAAGCGCGGCATCACCTATAAGGGGGTGCTCTACGCGGGCGTGATGATGACGGCTGACGGACCGAAAGTCCTCGAGTTCAACTGCCGCTTTGGCGATCCGGAGACCCAGGTGGTCCTGCCGCGGTGGAAAGGCGATGCGATCCCGGTTTTCGAGGCGTGCGTAGACGGAACGCTTAATGAAGATATGATTCAGTGGCATGAGGACGCGTGCGTGTGCGTGGTGGTGGCCTCCGGCGGATATCCCGGGACGTACGCCAAAGGTAAAGTGATTCGCGGTCTCGAACAGGCCGCCGCGCTGGATGATGTCGTTGTCTTTCACGCCGGCACAAAAGAACAGGACGGACAGATTGTGACTGCCGGTGGACGTGTCCTCGGAGTGACGGCGTTGGGAACAACGCTGCGCCAGGCGGTTGATCAAGCCTACAACGCCCTACATATGATAGATTTTGACCATGCGGCCTACCGGACCGATATCGCCTGGCGGGCCCTGTAGTAGGTGTTTAGGTGGTAGGTGATTCGGTGGTTGAACGGAACCGTGTCGCAGAGATTGATGCACCTGTTTTGTTTAAAAATGGGCATTTTCCAATTGGCCTCGCCAGTACGTGAGTATGTCGCGCAGGGTCTGTTCCAGCGGGTACCGGGGCGTCCAGCCCAGGGCGTTGAGCCGGGAGGGATCGCCGATTTTTACCATTTCCTCGACCGGGCGCATACGAGCGGGGTCCGGTTCCGCCCGGACCGTCACGTTTGTGAGGCGTCGATAGATGTCGAGCAGTTCGCGCAGGGAAACACCGTGTCCGGTACAGATGTTGTAGGCGGTTCCGGCCTCGCCCTTGCGGGCAATCGTCCAGAATGCCCGCACCCCGTCGCGCACATCCAGGAAATCGCGCACAACATCCAGGTTGCCGGTCAGGAGCATGTTCTGCTCCCCGTTTTCGATGGCGACAATCCCGCGCGCGAAATCCGAACAGACATCCCCCTTTTTCCGTGGGCCCACCAGAAAGAAGGGGCGCACCGCGATGATGCGCATGTCGTAGCGCTGCGCATAGTTCCGCGCCAGGTGGTCAATCACGAGCTTGCTGATCGCGTACGGGGTCGATGGGCCCATCAACCCGTCTTCGGCAATCGGCCGTCCATCCGTGGAAACCGCGTACTCGCCGCTGGAGCAGGCCAGGAGGATGGTTGGGGCGTAATCCAGCGCCCGTACGGCATCAAACAAGGCCAGCGTGCCGCATACGTTCACATCATAAGTGCGCGTCGGCTCCTCCCAGGAGACCGGCGGAAAGCTCTGCGCCGCCAGGTGGAAGATAAAATCGGGACGCTGCGCTTTCAACAGCGCGTCGAGTTGCGCCGCGTCGTTGATATCCAGGGCTTGATAGCCCGCCGTTTCCGGCAGGTCCACCGACGGCAGCATATCGGTGGCAACCACCGTCTGTCCTTCGCTCAGCAGGTGTTCGACCAGGTAACCTCCGATCAATCCGCCCGCGCCTGTAATCAAACACTTCATACGCGCTTACCATTCATCCGGCCACAGCCGGGTCATACCACCGGTCGCGGGATGGGCAGTATCCGTTTTTCCTGTTCGGCCCGGTAAGCCGTGAGGCCAATCTGCATGGCCGCGAGCCCATCCACACCGTTGCCCAGCGGCTGGCGACCCTCGTCAATCGCCGTCATGAATTCATCCCATTCACGTTTCCAGGAGACATCCCCGCCGCGATAATGGGTAATTGCATCCTGGAACGGCGCTTCAAAATCGCGTTTACCGATAATCAGTTCTTCATTCCCGTAGCTACTGCCCAGGCCCCGGATGCGGACGTAGCCATCTTCCCCAAAGACTTCAAAAGAGAAGCGGTTCTGCCATTCGGTCAGGGTCGTATGCAGGCTGGCGGTCGCGCCGCTTGCCGCGCGGAAGATCGCCATGCCCCCGTCATCGAGTTCCTGTTCCTTGAAATAGGCGGTGCTGGTCATGGCCCCGACCTCCGCCAGGTCCCCCAGGAACCAGCGGAACAAGTCCATGGCGTGGGTTCCCTGTTCGATAAACTGTCCACCCGCCGCCTGCTCAGGGTCCGCCCGCCATTCCTTCTCGTAGCCCGGACGTCCGCAAATCCCGTACCGGCAGCGGGCAAACAGCGGGTTACCGATGGCGCCTTCCGACATCAACTGCCAGGCTTCCCCTATCGCCGGGTGATGACGATGGTTAAAACCGCATTTAAGAATCTTGCCTGTTTCGTTGGCGGCCCGGACCATGTCTTCGGCTTCCTTGATGGTACGGGTCAGGGGTTTTTCGCACAGCACGTGTTTTCCGTTTTGCAGGGCGGCGATGCTGATGGCGGCATGCACATGGGGCGGGGTGCAGACCACGACCACATCCAGGTCGTCCCGGGCAACCACCTCTTCCCAGGTACGACAGGGGACCGCGCCATAGGGCGCCGCCGCCTGTTGCGCATGGTCATAATGCAATGTGGCCACAGCCGCAATCGACGTATTCGGCCACGCCGCGATAACCGGCGCCCGGCGCCGGAACTGCAGCCCTGTTCCTATGATTCCTACCTTCATCTCAAACCTCCTTTTTCGGGCATTTCAACAGGCCCTTCCGCGCCCGACATCCAGGTAGCGATAGCCCATGCGGATCAACGCGTCGCCGTCGAGCATGTTGTTGCAGTCGATCAGCACATTGTTTTCCATCGCCTTTTTCATCCGTTCAAAATCCAGCTCCCTGTATTCCGGCCAGCCGGTGATGATGACCACCGCGCAGGCGTCAATCACCGCCTCGTAGGGGTCTTCATAAAAATCAAACTCCGTGTACTGTTCCAGTTCCCGGCGGTCGGCCTTGGGGTCGTGCGCCCAGACGATCGCCCCTTCGCTGACCAGGGCATGGATAATCTCCAGCGAAGCCGACCGTCGCAGGGTGCTGGTCCCCGGTTTGTAGGTGAGGCCCAGCACCGCGATATGCACATTGCGCAGGTCGCCGAAGACGGCCTTGAGCTTGCGCAGCACAAAATCATTCTGGTGTTTATTGGCCTCCCATATCCCGTCGAGCATACGGGTTTCCAGGTTGTGCCGGTCGCCGATACCGCGCAGCGTCTGCATATCGCGCGCCAGGGTGCCGCCCGAAAACCCCAGGCCGGGGAACAGCATGGCCTTGGGCCCCACGCGCTCTTCCATGCGCAGCACCTTGGCCACCTCCTGGGCATTGACCCCTTCCATGTCGCAGATATTGCCCAGCTCGTTTCCGAAGGTGACCGTTGTCGCCAGAAAGGCATTGAGCGCGTGTTTGCTCATTTCCGCCGTTTTCAGGCTGACCCGTTTCCAGTCCGCGTCCAGCACGGAAAGCATGTCCCCCACCCTGTTTAGCGTCCACTCGTCATCCGCCCCGTACACTGGCAGCGGCGGTTTCAAAAAGCGTTCGATGGCCATACCCAGCCGCAGGTTTTCCGGACTGTAGGCCACGCCGAAATGGATATGCGGATTGGTTTCGCGGATGACCGCCGCGATGCTTTCGCAGGTGCCGACCGGCACCTGGGCGGTGATCAGCATCGCCGTGTCGTGCGTCATATGCGGGGCAATCCAGCGCACGGCGTCGTAAATGCAGGTCAGGTCGCTTTGATCATGTTCATCCACTGGCGTGTCGTACATAAAGAAAATGTCATTGCGGCCGCGAACCGCGTCGGCCAGGTCCACGGAAAAGTGCAACCGGCCGGAGGCCAGTCCTTTTTGCAGCAGGTCGTCCAGCCCCGGTTCGTGTATGGGCGATTGGCCCTCGTTCAAGCGGCTGATCGTCTCGGCATTGATGTCTGTTGCCATCACATCATAGCCGCGTTCCGCCAGGCAGGCCGCCGCTACAATACCTTGATGCCACAGCCCTATCACTCCAACATGGCGTGTATCTGTCATCGGTTGTTATTCCTTTATTGAAATCATTGACTAAAAATCTGCGCTACCATAGCGGCCCCCCCCCGGGATGCGCAAGAAAAAGCGGCAGGTCAAACCGGGTCTTCGTAAGAGGACTCGAGGCAGATCGTGATCTGGCGCAAACGGGGGGTGTGATCGCGAACCTGTTTTTCCAGGGCGGTCTGGATGTCTTCATGTGATGCGGGCGGGGTATCGGATTTGAGGACCAGGTCGACGGACAGGTTGAGGCCTTCGGGTTCGTCGGACAGGCGAAGATCATGAAAATCGAGGATGGCGGGATGCTTCGAGACATGGTCTTTCAGCAGGGCTTCAAGGGCGTTGTATTCCTCGAAATCCCTGTCGATCGGATCGGTGTGGACAATTACTTTTGATACAGACAGGTCCTCTTCGATCAGGGCCTCGACCTGTTCGGAAAGCGCGTGGATATCCATCACCGGCTTTTTGGCGTCGACCTCGATGTGCAAGGAAACCACATGCACATCGCCATATTTATGGATCATGACGTCATGCACCCCCATGACCCCCTGCTGTGCGCCGGCGCGTTGTTTAATCCGTTCCACCTCTTCGCGCGTTGGCGCCTCGCCCAGCAGGTTGCTGATGGTTTCCAGTCCGAACCTGCATCCCGTATAGATGATGAAGAGGGAGACCGAGAGGCCCGCCCAGCCATCAATGGCGGGGTACCCGTGGCGCGCGCCCCACAGGGCGAGCAGGACCAGCGCCGTACAGGCGATATCGTAAGTATGATTCCATGCATCGGCCCAAAGCACGGTCGAGTCGCACATGTGGGCCAGTGTCCGGGCAAAAAGGGCCAGCCAGGTTTTCGCGAGGATGGTAATGACGACGACCGTCATGATAAGCGGGGTCGCGGTGAGAGGCTCCGGGTGGAGCAGGCGGGAAATACCCGCGCGGGCCACTTCAATACCAACAACGATGAGCAGGAGCGACAGGACCAGTCCCGCGATACATTCCATGCGTCCGTGCCCGTAGGGATGTTTGGCATCCTTGGGCTTTTTGGAAAGATGAAAGCTGAAGGCGATGACCAGGCTGCTGCCAAGGTCCGAAAAATTGTTGGCCGCGTCCGCCATCAGCGAAATGCTTCCGCTCATGAATCCGAAAACTACCTTGACCAGGCTGAGCACCAGGCTGAACCCCGCGCTGATGGAGCCCTCCAACATGCCCAGGCGCTGTTTCTTCCGCGCCTCGCTGAGGACATCCGTCCCGAGTGTCCGTTTGATAATCCACTGTGTTATGTACATACCTCACAGCCTTGCGCCTGGCCCTTCTCAGGTCAATCCAATAATGCCACGCGGCCCCACTTCTCACCGAAAACACGCCTGGCCCCCTCCACGCCTTTCTTGCCTCCCCCTGTGCGGGACCGTTTCCGCGTGGTCACGAAATCACAGCGAACGTCATCGGGGAAATGCCTGATGTGTATAAGGGTAACACTTACGATTATTACTGTAAAAATGCGTATAAAAAAAATTCTTAATACCAGCGTACAGGTATTGACAAATTAGTAATTAATGGTAAAAGTGATTAAGTTTATGGGAACGAAACCCATGTATGAAAATATGAAAAAAATTTTCGTTCGGGTGAGTGAGGAAGATTAGGCCCTCTAATCTCCCACCATCGCAAAGCATAGCGGAGGTCGAAAGACCTCCGCTTGCATGGTTTTCAGATGTCGCAGCTTCTAAAAACATCATCCCGTTAATCCTGTCCATCCTGTCTAAAAACTTTTACCGGGAAGTACCAGAGGTCTTGCCACGCAGCCTGTAAAGGGGTATAGGTTTAGGCTTTCACAAGGCGTGTATAAGATAAGGAGACAACAAAGTGAAAATATCTGCAACGTGGGTTGGTGTGGTGGGTTGGTGCCTGACGGGCTTGATCGGCGCGCAAGGCGCGGTGGATGAAGGTGCATATGTCCTTCAAAAAGAGGGGAATCGGTATTCGCTGGAGGCGAACCATGCGCCGGTGACGGATGTGCTGCGGGAGTTGGCCGCGCAGATAGATGTTCCGCTGGCGATAGACGACGAGGACGAGTCCACACTGACCGTTCAGCTCACCTCGGTCAATATCGAGGACCTGATTGAAGGGATTTCCGAAGGTTATGCCATCGTGTATATAGTTGATGAAGATACCGGCGAGTTCGTCATTGAAAAAATCATGGCGGTCGGCGCCAGCGACGCGGTCACCCAGGTGTTGCCGGAAGGCCGGTTGGATGGCGAAAAGGTGGTCAAGGCCATCATGGACCGGGCCCGGTCCGTGGAGCGCTATCACCAGAAGATGAAGATGTCCATGGAAATGATGGGGCAGAAACAGCAGATGGACGGGGAAATGTGGATGGATGGCGACAAGATGTATATGTCGATGACCACCCCGCCGTTCAACCAGGAGCAGATTATCGTATCGGACGGCAAGACGACCTACACCTATATGCCCATGATGAAGATGGTGCAGACGCTGGATATGGAAAAATTCCGCGAGGCGATGGGGGAAGACGCCGGCGCGATGGGCGCGCCCGCGAAGGTCGGGGAGCCGCCCGACCCGTTTGACGGCGTGGATCACACGACGTTGGAATTTGTGGGGAACGAGATGGTCGGCGAGGAGGAGGTCTATGTGCTGGAAGGCGGCTTCACCAAAGAGGTGAAGGAAATGCAGGCGATGAATCCGTTTGCCCCCGAGTCCGCCCGCTTCTGGGTGTCAAAGGCCGACGGCATGCCGCGCAGAACCGTGTTTTTCAACAAGGATGGCGGCGAGATGATGAGCCAGGAGTACCAGGATGTGGTTATCAATCCCGAAATCGACCCGTCGCGTTTCGAGTTCACGCCGCCTGAAGATGTGCAGGTGGTCGACATGACCGAGGGCATTATCAATATGCTGAACGCCGGGAAGGAAGCGGAAGGCGAAATGATGCCGACGCCATGACCGACCAAGTAAAGATGGGGTGAGTGAGGGAACTTGAATCCCCGACCTCCTGGGCCACAACCAGGCGCTCTAACCAACTGAGCTACACCCACCATCTTTTATACGGTCGATATCTACGCATAATCTAGCGATGTTCCGGCGATTTGCAATGCAAAAATTTTGAAACTTTTCGCAATAAACGTCTTGCAACATGTTTCATGATGTGTTACCTGTATCATTATAGATGTCGTTATGTTGAACTTTTGTCACGTAATTCTGGAGAGCCATGAAAAGAACAGTCGCGTTTACAACCGCCCTTTTATTGTGCGCATTAACAGGTTTTGCGAATCTTGCAAAAAATCAGGGATTCGAGCAACCATTATCCACAAACCCGGCGGATGACCAGGTAAACTGGGTGGTCTTCAACGACTCCACGCACGACTCAACCTGGGAGAAGCATTCAGGAAACCAGGCGGTTATCATCAAGGGGACCTGGGCGGCAACCCCGGATGAGGGAGGTTTCCGCCAGAAAATCCCGGTGGCGGCTCAGGAGGTCTATGCCCTGGATTTCTATTACTTCTGGGATAACGGCTTCACCTCCGCAACCCATGACCTGGTGGTCCGCTGGCTGGACGCCGCCAGCAATGAACTGGCTTCTTCTATACATGAAATTGATACCGGTAATCCTTCGGCCTACTGGAAACACCCGGGGTGGCGCAATTTTGTGCGCGGCCCGCTGACAGCCCCTGTCGGCGCAAGCCTGTGCGAGCTGAGCTTCGAGTTTTCGGGCATCGGCTATGGCGGATCGTTTTATGTCGATGACGTGGTCTTCACCAACGACCGGGTCATCTATGCCCAACAGTCCGTTCCCGTGGTTGCCGGTGGTGATTATTCGGCGACATTTGATTACACGTGGGACGAGGATTTCCAGGCTCAGTGGCGCATGTTCGAAGTGGCCTGGATGGATGTCGGAGGCACATTGATCAGGCGCGACCAGTTTCCGGTGAACGTGGACGGAAACGCGGATATCTGGCATCACTCAGGCGCCTATCCCTTACGCGCGCCATCCGGCGCGGTTACGGCGCTTGTCTATGTCGCGGCGGCGCTCATTGACGATCCGGAAAGCTTTCAAGTAGCCAACCTCATGTTTGTCGGCGCCCCCCCCGCCGTTCATGAGGTGCGCAATAACAGCTTCGAATGTGATTTCGACGATTCGGCCTACGGGAACTGGGTGGTCACGGGACGCGTAGAGCGCAGCGGTGAACGGTCGGTGCATGGCGGGTATGCGCTGGCGGTGCCGGGAAGGTATGAACCCGCCATGGACAATTTCGGCCAGGCGCGGCAGGTGGCCTCCGTGGATCCGGGCGGGGTGTATGAGTGTGTTTTTCAACACCGGTGGGAAAATGGATTCACCGCGGCGGTGCATCAGCTTGTTGTTTCGTGGTACAATTCCGATGACCTGCTGCTCGCGCAGGATACACAGGTGATTACGCGGATTGGCAATGAGGACGCCTGGCATGCGGCGGGTCCCCTGGTGGTGACCGCGGCCACCGCGGCAGTTATGGCCGACGTCGCCGTGGAACTCAGCGGGCTCGCCGACCACGGGACGTATTATGTGGATGATTTCTTCTTCCGTGAGCCGGACACCTTTTTCCGGCGCGAGGGCACCAACATCCTGGACCTGGCCGGCGCCCCGTTCCAGATACGCGGGATGGCACTGAGCGGATGGTTTTTTCCCGAGGCTTACATGTTTGGTATTGTCGGTGGCTATGGCGGACACATCAACACGCACAGCCAGATGCGTCAGCGCTTTGAAAAAAACCTGGGGTCGGAAGCGCGTGCCGAGGCATTCTGGGATATTTATACCACCAACTTCCTGACTGAAGCGGATATTGCCGGACTGGTGGCCCGGGGCATGAACACCTTTCGCCTGCCGTTCAATTACCGGGAGTTGAGCCCGCTCAATAATGAAGGGGCCCTGATCGAAAAGGGCTTCGCGCAGATTGATCGGGTGGTTGAGTGGTGCCGCAACAACGACGCCTACATTATCCTGGACATGCATGGCTGTCCCGGCGGGCAGGCGCCTGTAAATTCCGGGGACCCCGAACATATCTACAATGCCCCGTGGGGCGAGGACATGGTGGCCTGTTTCTGGCAGTTTGACGAGACCTACCATGACCGTACCGGCCGCACGCCGGAATCCAATGTGAAGCGGTGCGCCGACCTGTGGCGGGTGATTGCCGAACGCTATCGCAACGAACCGCGTATCCTGGGGTATGAACTGATCAATGAACCGTACCTGAACGGCTCCACGGATGTCCCGACCAATTTGAAATCCACAAACTTTGTGGGGGATATCATCCGCGAGGCCTTCCTCCAGGTTTCGGACGCCGTGCGCCAGGTGGACGACCGGCACCTGTTTTTTGTGGAGGGGGATATGTTCGGCGAGTGGATTGACGGGCTGACGCCGCCCTGGGATGACAACATGGCCCTGGCCTTCCACCGCTACTGGAAGACGAATTCCACGGACTGCCTGGATGAATATATCGAAGCGCGCGATACCTACCAGTTACCGCTGTGGCTGAGCGAATCCGGCGAAAATTCCAATCCCTGGTGCAAGAGCCTGGTGGATCTGTGCAATGAACACAATATCGGATGGACCTTCTGGGGATGGAAAATGATGGATGCCGTCTCGGCCGGGTACAGCGCGCATCGCCCCGACAGCTTCGAGTACTGCTATACCCACCTGTGGAGCAATGCCGTCAACGCGGACACGTTCGAGACAGGCCTGGTCGACACGGCCACGGCCCTGCTGACAGCCAACTGCCGCGAGCAGAAGGGGTACTTCGCCTGTATGTTTGACGACCTCTTCGGCGTTACCAATCAACCGTATACCCGTCATACCGTTCCCGGCCTGCTTCACGCGGTTGACTACGACATCGGTGACCAGGCGGTGGCGTATTTCGACCATGATTACAAATCGGAATCCTACTGGGACCCGGTGGACTACAATGCCGGGGATGTCTACCGGAACGACGGGGTCGATATCGGTGAGATAGCCGAAGGCAACGGCTATTGTGTCAGCTATATCGGCGATGGCGAATGGATACGCTATACCATCGAACTGCTCCATTCGGGCGTCTACGCGATAAGCATGCGCACCGCCAGTACCCTGAATTCAGGACGTATGCAGCTTTACCTGGATGGCGTCGGCATAACCCCGGTTATTTCCATTCCCTCGTCGGGCGACTGGAACATATACACCCCCGTGGGCGTCACCAGCGAGGTGAGTATCGCTGCGGGCACATACACGCTGGAGTGCCGTTTTATCAAAGGTTCGTTCAACCTCAGCAGCGTTACCTTCCAGCTTGCTGAACAGGGGTACGTGGACTATGACGGGGACGACATGGACGACCACTGGGAAATCCGCATGGGGGGAGACCTGGCGCCGGAAGACGACACAGACGCTGACAGCATGGACAATCGCAGTGAATATTTCGCCGATACCGATCCGACCAACGCCCTCTCAACACTGCGGCTGGAAACATCGTTATTCACAGCGCTCGACACCATTGATGTGCAACTCCCCACCGCCTCGACCGCCCGGGTCTACAGCGTCGAGTACACCCCCTCGCTGCGCTCACCCGCCTGGAACTGTGTGGTAAGCAATGCCGTTGGAACTGGTGAGGCAATGACCCTCTTTTCTACCAATGTGGTGGACGGTTATTTTCGTATCAAGGCCGCCCTGCCCGTTTATCCGTAGCGGTAGGCGGCGGCGCAACTGCCCTCAGTACTGACCATGCAGGGCCCGACCGGGTTGGAGGGCGTGCAGACGGTACCGAACAATAGGCATTCCCTGGGCGCAAGTTTGCCTTTTATGACATCCCCGCATCGGCAGCCGTTCGGTACCTGTCCGGCCGTTAGCGTCAGGTCGAACTTGCGGCATGCGTCAAACCGGGCATATTCCTCCTTCAGGTCCCAGCCGCTGGCGGAAATGGCGCCGAGGCCGCGCCACGAGGCGTCCGCGGGTTGCAGGTATGTTTGCATCAACGCCTGAATGAAGGGATTGCCCGTATCTGTCACGACCCGGTTGTATTGATTGTCGACACAAAAAGCCCTGTCGGCCCACTGCCGGAGTATCCCGTCAATTCCGTACAGGATATCCAGCGGCTCGAATCCGGCGATTACACAGGGGATGTGATACGTGTCGACGATACCCTGGTAGGCCGCGGCGCCGATGACCACACTGACATGCGCCGGGCACAGGAAGGCGTCTATCTGTATTTCCGGATCGCCCATCAGGGCGTGCAAGGCGGGAATCACCCGCTTGAACGCAGTCAGGATGGAAACGTTGGAGATTTGTTTTTTCAGTGCCTGGTCCACGATGCTGATGACCGGGCCGATGGTGGTCTCAAATCCGATACCCAAAAAGACCACTTCGCGTTCTGGGTGCTGTTTGGCGATATCCAGGGCCTCCAGGGGCGAATAACATGTTCGGATGTCATATCCGGCGGAACGGCAACCTGCCAGCGTGGACCGACGGCCCGGCACATGTACCATGTCACCGAACGTACAGATGATGAGGCCCCGTTCCGCGAGGGCTATGGCCGCATCGATATACCCGGAATCCGTCACGCAGACCGGACAGCCCGGGCCGCTCAACAGCGAAACCGTATCGGGGAGAATTGTGCGAATGCCGTAACGACCAATGGCCATGGTGTGGGTCCCGCACACCTCCATGATATGCAGGGCGCGCCCCGATCGTTGAAGATGTACCTCCCCGGCCAGCGCATGGATCTGACGGCGCAAAACGGCGGCCGCTTCCGGATTTCTGAACCCGTCGATGTATTTCATGGAAGACCCGTAGTGGCCATTTACCCGCCGTCGGCATACGACCGGGCCAGTTCATCAAACAGGCCAAGGCGGATGTCCGCCTCCTGCGCATCCAGCTTTTCGATGGCAAACCCCGCGTGAACGATCACATAATCCCCCGGTTGCGGATGATTGATCAGGGAAAGATTAACGCGCGTACCTGTTGAATCCAGTGTCACCCGACCCCACCCGTCATCAGACACTTCAGCAATCTGCATGGGAATTCCCAGGCACATGCGCGGTTCCTTTCGTGAAATAAATCAGCTATTGTGCGACGGCAGTCGTCACTTTTGAAGGATGCTGCAACATGGTGCGCACAGCTTTCGCATCCATCTTAGCCACGGTTTCCGCATCCACGCCCAACGCTACCAGCCGTTCTTTTTGCTGGCGTTGACGGCGCACTTTCGGTCCGGCGGCTTTGATGGGGCGTGTCATTGGCTTCTTATTAAATTTTCTTCCAGTTCCCATGACATTCTCTCGCTTTCTCGTTAACAAATTCTTCCACAAATATCAAAAGGGGCCGCACCTTGGCTTAAATTTGCGCCCAACGCAAGCCTTTTCACCCCCTTTT
>RZZM01000483.1 GCA_009929845.1 Spartobacteria bacterium | reverse complement strand
TTTCATGACAATCGCGGGCACATTGGCAAAGGTCTCGACATTGTTCAGCAACGTGGGCAGGTCCCAGAGCCCTTTGTTGGCCGGGAACGGCGGACGGGGCCGCGGCTCGCCGCGCTTGCCCTCGATGGAGGCCATCAGGGCCGTTTCCTCACCGCAGACAAACGCGCCGGAACCCATGCGGATTTCAAGATCAAACTCGAACCCGGCGCCCAGGATATCCTTGCCCAGCAGGCCGTATTCGCGCGCCTGCGCGATGGCCTTGTTGAGGCGTTCGACGGCCACCGGGTATTCCGCGCGGCAATACACATAGCCGCGCGTGGCGCCGATGGCATACGCGGCGATCGCCATGCCTTCGATGACACTGTGCGGATCGCCTTCCAGCACGCTGCGGTCCATGAACGCACCGGGGTCACCCTCGTCCGCGTTGCAGACCACGCTCTTGGGCGAACCGGGCGCGTTGCGGGTCAGGCGCCACTTGATGCCCGTGGGGAATCCGCCGCCGCCGCGGCCGCGCAGGCCGGATTGCAGCACGGTCTCGACCACCTCTTCCGGCTCGATTCCGCCCAGCACCTTGGCCAGCCCCAGATAGCCATCCAGGGCAATATACTCGTCGATGGAAAGCGGGTTAATGATGCCGCAATTGCGCAGCACAATTTTCTTCTGTTGTTTGAAATACTCGATGTCTTCGAGTTTGGGTACCTGCTTCCCGGCCGCGCTCCGGTTCACCAGGCGATCAACAATGCGCCCCTTGACAATGTGCTCATCGATGATCTCTTTGGCATCTTCGGGAGTGATTTTTTCATAAAAAATCCCTTCCGGCATCACCTTGGCCACCGGCCCGGCCGCGCAGGGGCCCATGCAACCGGTTTTAACCACCTTGACGCGTCCGGAAAGCTTATTGTCCTCAATGGCGCTGTTAAAGGCCTCGCAGATGGCCATGGACCCGGAGGCCAGGCACCCGCCACCGACACACACCAGGATCTGGATCATGTCCGTTTCTTTTTTATCCTGGACACCAAGTCCGTCGGCGCCCATCCGCGCCAGCATCTCTTCTTTCAGGCCCGCCTTGATCCCTCGCAAATCATTTTCGTTATTTATGATACGACTCATTATGCATCTCCCTCTGCCGTCGCGGGTTCACTGGCGCGATAGCTGTTGACGAGTTCACGGATACGGGCCTCTTTCACGCGCTGGTGCACTTCATCATTGATAGTGATCACCGGGGCCAGGCCGCACGCGCCGAAACAGCGCGCGATATCCAGGGAAAACTGACGGTCCTCCGTTGTTTCGCCCACATCAATATTCAGTTCCTTTTTGAAGGCGTCCAGAACCTGCTTGCCGCCACGGACATAACAGGCGGTGCCCATGCAGACGCGGATGAGGTATTTCCCGCGCGGCTGCGTCGAAAAGAAGGAGTAAAAGCTGACCACCCCGGCCACTTCGCTGTAGGACTTATTCAATCCGCGGCTGATTTTTTTCAGCGCGGATTCCGGCAGGTATCCGAACATGCCCTGCGCAATCTGCAAGACTGGAATCAATCCGTCCGGCTTGTCCTTGTAATCTGCAATAACTTCATCCAGCCGTCCCAGCAGTTCCTGTTCGGAAACTTCTTCGCCGCAACAGCATGTTCCACATTCCTGACTCATTTTCTGTCTCCTGGTTCACAAAACCAACACAGGGGCCTCCTGTCAAAGAGTCCCTGTGCAATGAAACCCGGCCTGGCAGGGGATACAAATCTACTGTATGCATCCACGCACGTTACGCACGTCCGGTACTGACTCTACCTGAACCGCGGGTCACCCGCCAAAAAACGCGGGCGCGTCAACGGTTTGTATGTATTAAAATGGTTACGATTCGGTATTGCCCCTGAAAAAGGATCAATACCCCTCGTAAATGTACTTTTCGTAATGCTTGATGACCATTTCCTTTTCGGAAAGCAGGAAGCGGACAACGTCCCCGATGGAAACGACACCGGCAATCTGGCCTTCGTTTACCACCGGCAGGTGGCGGATTTTCTTATCCGTCATCAGTCCCATACATTCTTCCACGCTTGAATCGGAAGTCACCGTGGTAACATTTGTCGACATAATTTCGCTGACATTCAGATCTTCGGTCGTCCGCTTGGGCACAACGACTTTGCGTGTATAATCACGTTCAGAGACAATACCCACGATCTTGCCGTCCTCAAGCACCAGCACAGTACCGGCCCCTTTTTCCCCCATCACCTTGATCGCATCATACGCAGATGAATCCGGCGATACGCTGTAGACTTCGTTACCTTTTCTTTCCAATATCTTACTAACCGGGATCATGTGACCCTCCTTTTATGTCATCAACAGTCGGTTGTCTTTCTGTTCCATGTACTCCTGATTCTGCATTCTCTTCCATTGCAAGAGCCACGCGATTCTATGCAACCGGCATGGAACATCAAGCAGAGAGTCTCCAAATTCCCGAAAAAGTTGATCGGCGCCTATTTGGAGAGATCACACGACCACGAAATACCCATATTTCGATTGCAAAGTATGCGTATCTGTATATATTTAGCCATAACTAAAAAAGTATGTTACACAAAGGTGCCGGTATGAAAGCACGTAAAAACAGGCTAAGTGAAAGCCAGGAGGATTACCTCGAAGCGATCTACCACATCGTCCGGGGAAAGGGAGCGGCGCGGGCGAAGGATATTGCGGACCGGATGAATGTAACGAGCGCCTCCGTGACGGGCGCCCTGCACGCGCTGGAACGGAAAGACCTGGTGAATTACGCGCCCTACGATATCGTCACCCTGACGCCCGCGGGCGAACAACTCGCTGAGCGGGTGGTCAAGCGCCACGAGGCTCTCTACAATTTTTTCGTCAAGGTACTCACGGTGGATGTGGAGGCCGCCGAACAATGCGCATGCAGAATGGAACATGCGGTCCCGGATGATATCCTCGAACGGTTTGTCGAGTTTGTGCGGTTCATGGAACAATGCCCGGGCGGCAGTCCAAAGTGGGATGGGGGCTCCCATTCATTTACCGGAATGTGCCCACAGGATACGGCGCGGAGCAAGGGGAAGGCATGACGGAAAACACGCCCAGCCTTCCATTAAGTCAACTGTCCAAGGGGCGCAGCGCGTCCGTGGTGGAGCTTAAAGGGGGGCGCGCCTTTTGCGCGCGGGTAATGGGCATGGGCCT
>RZZM01000482.1 GCA_009929845.1 Spartobacteria bacterium | reverse complement strand
CCAATTTCGTCATGTCGAAGTCGCCGGAGATTTGAGCGCTTCATTTGAAGCCAGCGGGCTGGTCGCGATAAAGGCCACCGGCGTGATTCGCGGTGATATACGGGCGGCGCGGTTGTCGGTTGAAGAGGGCGGCGGGTTGCTTGGACAAATGCAGATCGAACAGTTAGAAGCCGCCAAATAACTCTTTAACTCGCCGATCCCTCCGGAGGCGTTGCTCCGCATAGATGGGCGATGGGAAGAGTGCGATTAGGATGGGCGACGATGACATCGGGCATCACGCATAATCCCAACGGGGGAAAAGCGGTGTAAAAAACGACAAAAATCCGTCAAAAATGGCCAAAAATGGGCCAAAAATGGCTTTCAATGCCCAAAAAATATACAAAAATACCCTTTTTTGCATGTTTTAAGTGAGAATTGCCGTTTTTTTGGCAAATTTGTGGATAAAATTCCTGATATATGGGCCTGGGTTGCGTACAAGAATGATGGTCTGCTCTATGGTGTGTGCGTGCGGGTAAGGCGGGTGGTAACCATCATGCCGGCGGCGATGACGGTTTCGGTTTCCATGGTGACGGGAGCAGCGCCTTTGCCCTGGAGCCCCAGGCGGATACGGGCGGCGCCGGGCAGGGCCTCCATGGCGTCGCCGGGCGGCCAGGCGGGTTGCCAGGTTTGGCCGTCATGGACCTGCACATTGAAATCGGATACGTGCGACAATACCGGATTGGTGCGCGGCGGTTCCTGTGTTCCTGGTCCGACAACGGGCTGCCTGATGGAATACAATACGGGAATGTCGTCATTCAGCAGGATGGTGTAGGTCGTTTTTTCGAGGGTGTAATACCCCGCGTCCAGGGATGGCGGGGCGGGCCTGGTGGTAAAAAAAGTGATGATCGAGGAGATCGGCAGGGCTTCACTCAATGGCTCCGCGGTCTGTAGTGAGAGCGCTGGTTCGTCTGGAAGGGGGGGGCGGACGGCACAGGCCAGGTCACGCGAAATCATCTCCATGGCCTCGGTCGCGGCCATGGGCCCCCGGGTGCGTTGCTCCTGCCCTTCGCGCACCCGCATGGCGGTGTGCCAGACGGAATAGACACAGGCCAGGATCAGGATAACGATGACGGTTGCCAGCAAGGTTTCCAGCAGGGTGAATCCCCTTATGGAGGACTTCGCCTCTGTGCGTGCGCGCCATGGCATGTGTATATCAACCCGAAGAAATGAGTTTAATGAAGAAGATAACCGCGGTAACCAGCGCCAGAACCCCGATAACCGTGATCAGGATAAACCACATGCCTTTGGATTCTTTGCGCCGTGCGCCAAACGGAGAAATATTGGTGAAGGAATCAGGCGCCGTGGCCGGTCCCGGCGCCACCTCGACCTGGGCCTCCGCGTAGGCGTGTGTTTCGATGGCTTCCACATTTTCACCGTCAAACATAAATTCCACGGAACCTACCTGGATTAAATCCTTGGGCTTGAGTTGCGCTTCTTTGATATCCTTGGAGTTCAGCCGGGTGCCGTTCGTGGAATCCTGGTCACTGACAATATACTTGTCCCCGTCACGGAGGATCGTGCAATGATGCCCTGAAACAGTAGGGTGATTGAGAACAATAAAGTTGTCCTGGCTGCGCCCGATCCTGACCTCGTTCTGCTCAAGCTCAAAGGCCTGACCCTTTGTTTCTCCAGACATACCTATGAGAACTGCCATATGCGTTCTACCTCCATGTTTTCAAATCAAACCAGTGTTGATATTGTCATCTGACGTGCTACCTGTCAACGGGATAGCTCCATATTTATTATGTCTATACCTTAATTAGTTTCTCGTATGTAGCGATTATTCATCCTTTTGTAAAGGGTATACAATCGTTCCCCGCGAAATGGTTGTGAGGGCCCGGCCTTTTAATGCCATGCCGCCAAACGGGGTGTTACTCGATTTGGATATAAAAAGCGAGGGATTCACCGTCCAGGGTGTTGTGACATCAAGCACGACGATGTCCGCCGGGCTGCCGGGCGTCAGTGCGGGGGCGGGCAGGCCAAGAATGGCCGCGGGGCCGGTTGTCCAGCGAGCAATCCAGCTTGCGATATCCATGACGCCTGTATCAACCATGACGGTGTACGTGATTCCAACCGCGGTTTCGAGTCCGATAATGCCGAAAGGAGCGGTCAAAAAGCCGGTTTGCTTTGAAGCGGCGGTATGCGGCGCATGGTCGGTGGCAAAGGCTTGCAGCGTGTTGTCGGCGACGGCGGCCCGGATGGCATCTCGGTCCGCGCGCGACCGTAACGGCGGGTTCATTTTGTAACGGCTGTCAGTGGGGTCGACATCCTCGTCGCACAGCGCTAAATGATGCGGGGTGGCCTCGCCGGAAATCGGCAGACCGTCTTTATTGGCGGCACGAATCAGGTCAACGGCCTCCTTTGTCGAGACATGTTGAATGTGGATACGCGCCCCGGTTTCACGGGCCAGGTCGATATCCCGCTTCACTATGCTGATCTCGACATCCGAGGGAATACCCGGCAACCCGGTCCGTTCGGCATGCTGTCCCTGGTGCACAACGCCGTGATGTTCCGCCAGCGGGTCTTCGGCGTGGTCCATTATGGGCAGGTCCAGCGCGGCCGCCTGCCGCATGGCCTGTTCCATGACTTCGCGGGAGTGAACGGTCGATCCGTCGTCCGTAAACGCCACGGCGCCCCCCGCCGCCAGGGCCTGTAAGTCCGCGCAGCTCAGTCCCTTTCGCTGGACACTCAGGCAGGCAGAGGCCAGCACCCGGATATGATGCCGGCGTTGTCCGGCATCCAGGACCCAGGCGAGTATCTCCGGCGTATCCAGCGGCGGGGTGGTGTTCGGCATGGCGACAATGGTGGTAAACCCGCCTGCCGCGGCGGCCCGTGAGCCTGTTTCAATGGTTTCGGCCTCCTCCTTGCCCGGTTCGCGCAGGTGCACATGCAAATCAATAAATCCTGGCGCGACGATCTTTCCCTGGGCGTCGATCATGGTGGTATGTTCGGGCAGGCGTTGCGGAAGGTCCGCTATGACTCCGTTTTCGATATACAGGTCACCCATACGGTCCGTATGTCCCGCCGGGTCAATCACTCTTCCGTTTTTTACCAGTATGGCCGCCATCATCCGTTACATGTATCGTGTTTCAGGCGGAATGACCAGCCCATATCTACGATAATTACAGAAATGACCCGCATAGAGCTTTCTGCT
>RZZM01000481.1 GCA_009929845.1 Spartobacteria bacterium | reverse complement strand
CCCGGACCTGTCCGCTTTTTGCGACACCGTGTACTGATACGTCTTGTTCCCAAGTGCGGTCCAGTCATGGTATTCACGGAGGCCAATGTTCTGCAGGTAAGCAAGCTGAACCCAGTCTCCGTAGGGAAGCTCCTTGCGGTAAACCACCCACGAGTCGAGTCGGGAATCCGGCGCGGTCCCAGACCAATCAATCAAGACGTACCCATAGTCACGCAACTGCTCTTCGGTTGCATCGACCTCATAAGTGATCGCATCGGGAGCCTGATACGAAACCGTGAACGCTCCGTTGTACTCTGCGAACAGGCCATAAGTGTCGGTGACGCGAAGAACGTAGTTGTACGAACTTCCGTTTTGAAGCACAACTTGAGATGGTTGGGCACTTGTTTCGGTCCCACTAATACTCTTTGTCCAAACCAAGGACCCGGTGCCCTGCTCGTAAACATTGAGCAAAGCGGACGCTTGAATCCCACCCGACGGGAACGTGGCCGACCACTCGAAGAGGGGGTTGCCGGATTCCACCGTAGCCCCCGGAGCCACCATGGTAACCACCGGGGCGTCCGCCAGCGTAAACAGGGCGTAACTGGAATACGAACTCGGCTGATCGTTCGCGTCCCAAACCATGACCTTCCAGCGCAGCTTAATGTTCTTCTGCGCGGCCGATATGGCAACGTTTCTTGTGATAGTAGTTTCGGAAGTGGACAACGCTGTCTTGTTGCTGTCGTAGACAACTGCGCCCGTTGAATTGTTTTCAACCACGATACGGTAGGCACTCATCTGATCGAGGCCCTGTGCCGAATCGGTAAACAAGAACGTGAACGCGGTGGTCGCCGCGTAGTTAATCCAAATGTCGCCCTTTGGACTGACTGTTGTTGCTGTCGGCGTGTGACTCTGGGTGTACGAAACCGTGTCGCTCCACTCGGACTCGTACAGTGTCGTGTTGTTCTTTACCTTGGCACGAACGTAATAGGTGCCATTCGCCTGAAGGTTCGCGTTGGACAGCTCGTAAGTAGAATCGACCCTCGTCGTCGGCGTCGAGGTAAGAGTAACCAGCCCAGCAGAGAACGTGTCATTGGTGGCGATGTTGACAGTGATCGTGAAGTCGCCAGACCAGCCCTGAGCGTAGACCGCCGCACCCGTCTTGCCGTTCGTTCGAGATGGAACGGGAAGGTTTGTAGACGAAACGACCGAAGGCTTGCCGCTGACGGTCGTGAAGGAAGTTGAAGCAGAATAGGAGCCATTACCGATTGCGTTGTTTGCACGAACTCGAACCCAATAATTTGTCCCGGGAGCCAGGCCAGTGAAGTTCCTGCTGAGCGTGGTGACATTCGTCGTTACCAGTCCAGTGGTAAAGCTACTGTTGGTTGCGATCTGAATGTCGTAGCTTGTGATCGTTGATCCGCCGGACGATGGGGCAAACCAGGTTGCACTTGCGGCAGACTGCGTGACACTCCCCACGGCGGGAGCTGGCGGCTGCGAAGGCGCAACGGCGCTCGTCGTGAACTGCGAAAGAGGGCTCCAGTTGCCCCAGCCGACTGTATTATACGGACGAGTGCGAACATAGTACGTCGTTGCAATTGTCAGTCCAGATACCGCAACACTTGCTGCCGTTGTGGTGTTGTCATAGACAAGGTTTGTAAACGTTGAGTTTGTGGCAATCTGTAGCTGCTTGTTCGAGATTGCCACGCCACCAGTATTGGGACTGGTCCCGAAGGTTATTGTCGCGCCTGTCGATGTAATACTGCTGACAACGGGAGCGGGATACGGAGCGGGAACCGTCGCAAGAGTTGTCGCATTGCCAACCGCAGACCACGCGCCCCAGCCTGCCGAGTTATATGCGGAGACCTGAAAGTAGTATTTGGTGGCCCTCGTCAAGCCGCCAATGTCGTGAATGTTTCCATTGTTGTAAGAGGTCCAAGCGCTCGACATGTCTGAGTTGAGAGAATACTTGAACGCATAATTGGTAATCGTTGCGCCGTTGCTCGCCGGAACGGTAGCGTTGACTCTGATGTTACTGCTAGTGATATTGCTGAACGAACTGATTGTCGGAGCAGAAGGTGGTGCCGCAGGAATCGAGATGCCAACGGTTTTCGTCGGATTTGCGCCCGGCCTGCCGTTAGCGTAAACGGTGTTACGATCGAGGTAAGCAGTAACCTCGTAGTAACCACCCCTGCCGACCCCAAAAGAAGCGCCGCTAACAATCTTGGTTTCGGCTGTTGTAGTGAGGCTGTAGGTAACGTTCCCGTGGGTGTAGTAAACGGTCTGCGTGTCAGACACGGAATAGAGGGCATCAATCCACACGTCATAATATGCAGTGTTTGCGCCATCCCACCAGATGTCAATACCGATGCGCCACTGCTGCGTACCTGCGGTCGTATACCAACTACTCCACTGAATAGCCATTACTGCACACCTGCCAGATCGGTAAGGTTCCTAATAAAGTCTTCAGCGTCGTCTCCATTGGTGATGTTCGGGAACGACAGATCGCCATAGAAGTTGTAGACTCTCGTCCCACTCCTAGGCTCAATCCGGTTCGAGGATAGCAGGGATTCTAGCGCACCCACCATCGCGCCGATGTGGCTCCATTGTGTCGCGGTCAGAACATGCTCAACGTCACCAGTGGCATTGCGAACCAGCGAGTGTCCGCGCTGCAGTACGCCGCCGTTGTCGTAGACACCATAGGGCATCGGATCAAGCGCGCGACCATTCTTGAAGATGCTGTAGTGAAGGTGGTTGCCAGTTGAAAGCCCTGTATTGCCGCCGTAACCGATGTGCTGGCCAGCGTTTACAAACTGTCCAGCCCTCACGCGGGGTCCGCCGATGGGATTGTGACCGTAGTAAGACTGCAGCCCGTTGCCGTGGTTGATCAGGATTCCGATACCAGTGTTGCCATAGCCGACGTTCCAGCCGACGCGAGCAACCTGCCCGTTGTTTGCGGCGTAGGTCTTTCCTGCACCACCAAAGTCAACGCCGTTGTGGAAAGAGTAGCCGAACAAGTTGCGCAGTCCGAACCTCGAAGTAATCGGTCCAGCGGAGGGCCGCTTCCAGCCGGCGAGCTTGCCGCCATACTCACCGGAGCTGGTCATGTTTTCGATCATGCTCTTGGCCTTGCCAATGAGGGCATCAATCGTCTTGCGCGGGAGCTCGATGAGCGCCTGCCCAAGCGTGCCGCCCTTGACCTGGCTAAGGATCTTCTCGAC
>RZZM01000104.1 GCA_009929845.1 Spartobacteria bacterium | reverse complement strand
ACTCTTTATGCCCCGCCCCTTCAGGTCCCGCTCAATCATCCGCTCCTTCTTTTGCCGCAGGGTACGCCCTTCCTCCCCGGCACAAGCCGACAGGGACATACATAGCAATGCGCTCACAACCATCCCTGGTATAGATCTTTGTCTTTTCATTATTTCTCCTATTTAAAGAGGACGGTCACGGTGGTGTCCGCGTCAAATGTGAACGAGGCTTCTGCAAATGGCGGGATGCCATATTCGCCCGCGGCGTTGTTGGAAAAGGCGTACTGCTCTTTCGGGATCCCCAGCATATTCTTATCGAGCTTTTCATTGCTGTTTTCGTCGTGAAAAACCTTGAAAGCGTAGACACCGAACGGCAGCGCGGGCAGGCTGATTTCCGATTGTCCGTCCTGTATCGGCGCGGAGGCGCCGCGCAACATGGTTTTTTCTTCCCGGTCGGCCTTGTAGGCTTCCTCGCTGTTGAAAAGGGCGAGCCGCACTGTGCCCTTGTCGTTGTTCAGTCCTTCAAAACGAACGGTCAGTGTGCCTTCATCCGCCCGAACAGAACCCGCCAGCAGCAGGCATGCGCACGCAGCTATGAGTTTTTGACGTATCATCATATTTTTTTCCTCTTTCTTCATAATGGCCGTGGGCACGTTCACTCCGCGGTGACATTCTCGCGGAACTGGTCCGGCTCAACCCAGCGGATGAGTCCGTGGTAGACGGGCCAGTTGTTGCTGCTCATCAGGTAGGGTTGGCGTCCGCCGCTGTATTGCTGGTTGAAATAATTGTATCCGGCGGACCCGTACGCGGCCATGTTGCTCCAGGCGGTGAGCAGGCTTGCGGCGGACAGGTCATTGATGGCGAACCCCTCATTCTGGCTGAAGCGCAGCCCCCAGAGGGCGGACGCGGTTTCCCCGGCATGGGCCTGACTCAAATTGTAGGAATATTCCCGCACCGGTTCGAGCGTGTCACGGTCGTAGGTCATGACGGTAAAGCCGGCGTTATTGCCGTGATTGAACAGAAGCCCATTCATGACCTGAATGCCGACCGTGGCGTTCGAGGTGGCCGGATCATTGGCGATCTGCCAGCCGCGCTCGTGGTAGTGTCCGCAAAAGATGCCTTTCACAGTGTCGCGATAGTCGGCAATGATCTGATTGTAGGGGCCGATGAATTGCTCTTTCCAATCGCAGGAAACCGTATCCGTGCCCCCGGTCCTCCAGTGACTCCAGGTGCCATAACCGTCCACCCCGGGGGGGATATGCTGCACGACCCATGCCGGTTTGCTTTGGGCGGCAATCGTGGAAAGGCTGTTTTCGAGATAGGCAAGCTGATTGCTTCCCTCTTCAGATCCGCCGGGATAGTTAATACTCAGGAAGGTGGTTTCCAGCACAACCATTTCCCCGTTTCCGAAAGACGCGGAATAGCATCCGGCATTGGTATAGGTAGCCAGGAAGGATATGTAGTCGCTCACGTTGCTGAGCCCATAGTTGAATAAGACCGGCGCGGAGGCGGCCAGGAAGGCCCCCCCGGCGGCAATATTGTAATCTCCAAGAAAGGTATCGTTATTCCCAAGGGCGCAATACACCGGGACATCCGGAAAGGTCTGATTCACTTTAAGGAGCATGTATTCCATCATTTTGATGAACAGGGTTTTCCAGTTGTTGGTGTTCGGATCGCCGGTGAGCGTACTATAGAGTGTCTCAAAATTGTAGTATCCAAAGTCACCGGGTATGATAACCGCGTCGGGCCGCGGGCAGGCGGCAAAGGCATTGGTAAGGGCGGAGTTGAACATCATGGGCGTGGCGGGGGTTTCGCCGGTGGCGTCGGCGGTGTAATATCCGTTGGTGGCGCCCGCCAGGATGGCGTCCCACGCGTCAACACCGGATGCCAGCAACTGTCCGACAATAAACGCCGAGGCAAACGGACTCATATGCATATCCGAAAGGAAGACCACCCGTCCGTAGCGGTTCGAATATGCATTCGCGCTTTCGTTTATGCGGTAGAATTTGTATCCATCTGGACCGGCCTGATTGGTCATGATGTTCAGTGGCCCAACCGGCGCGATGTTGGTGATGGCGGGAACAAAGGCGTTGGTCACGTCGAGGCGTTCGGCGGTTTCCAGGGTAAAAGCCGCGTTGGTGTTGCCCTGCCATACCAGTGCGATGCCGTTGGGCGTGGCGGATATTTTCCGCAGCAGCAGTGGGTAGCTGAAGGCAAGCTGATAGTCACCGGTTTGCGGCCCTGTAATATCCGGCTGTATGCTGAGATAGAGAGGCGTCCTGTCGGCATCAAAAGAAAGGGCGCCACCGCCGGTTCGTTGATCCAACAGCGTGATGGCATCGTCCCCATAGAGACGGATCAGGAAGTTACTCGGCATGTCCGATCCGGTGATTTCGTAATAGAGGTTGCTGACCCCGTTCACGGCCTCGGGAACGGCCGTTTCCACTTTGTACCATTGCGCAAATCCTACTTGGTCGATCGTGCCGGTGACATGGGTGTCAAAGGTCACATCCACCGGCGACGGACCAAACATATAGCCGGCGCAGAGCAGATATTCGCGGGTATTGTTGGTCAGCACCTGAAGGCTGGAATCGGCGCGGTTGAGAAGTCCTTCGACCCACGCGAGGGAGTCATTCGTCGGGGTCAGCACTTTGGCGCCAATAAGGTCGCCGACAGCGATCAGGATGCCTTCGTCTATCTGCAGTTCAAGCTGCGGGGTCATGCCGGCGATGGGCATGTAGCTGTGGGGGGCTTGATTGATGACATACCAGACGGTATTGGTACGCTGCCGCCAGGCTTCGGAAATGACGGCAGGTGGCGTGTAGCGGGTGCCACGCATGTCGGAGAAGGTAAAGCTGTCGTTGTAGATAACGCGCCGCAGCAGTACATCATATCCGGCATGGTTGGTAAAGGCGATCGCGATGTGGGGCATGGCGTCGGACATAAACCACCCGTCGGTGCGCAGGACGAGATTGCTGAGCGCATCGCCACCGCTCCAGGCATGCGTGATGTAGTCGAGACAGCCTTCGCGTGCGACGATGCGATCATAGGCGCTGCCGCCGAGGTAAAAACCGGCAAGGGCATCAAGTTCGGCCTGTTCAACGGACTGCGTGGCGGCGGGGAACACGATGGGATTGGTGGGCCAGTGGATGCCGCTTTTGTCGAGCAGGGCATACTGCAGGGTTTCAATGGCGCCTTCGGAAGGCAGGCCGGAAGGCGTATTGGCGCAGATGGCAACACCCAGCCCGTGATCGAGCAGGAGGTGTATCATGGCCGTGCCCGTGAGGGTGCCGCCGCTTTTGGCGGCCTGGCGCCCGGCGTAGTCGAGGCGGAAATCACTCACGAAATCCCAGCCAAGACCGGGCGTACAGACGCTGAAGGGCGGCGCAAAGACGGCATTGGTTGCCTGCGGGCTGGTCATTTCGCGCACGGTGTTGGAATGCAGCAGCGCGCCGCCATTATCGAGGATCATCGCCATGAAACGGCAGAGGTCGGTGGGGCGGCTGTACATGCTGCCGGTACCGTAGATATTGATGTATTCTTCGGGCACGGGATTCTCGGGACTGCCGATATAGGCGAGCGAGAGATTCTGACTGATGACAGGCTTATCTTTGAGGTAGGAGCTGGCGTCCATGCCAAGCGGGGTGAGGAGTTCCTCATCGGCGATGGTGCAGAAGGTGCGCGTGCCGCTGCCGGTGTTGGCGCACGCTTCGATGACGCCTTCCATCAGCACGAACCCCACGTTGCAGTAGCTCCAGGAGAATTCGGGCGGGAAGAGCGGCCAGGTCTGCGCCAGGTCGTTGGTAATGATTCGGTAGCCAAGATCATTGGGTATGGTGGTGAAGCCGTTGCGTATCAGATCGCCGGGCAGACCCGAATACATATCGAGCAGGTGGCGCACGGTGATACGATTGGTGGGGTCGTAGCGTGGCTTCCAGCTCACGGAGGGGATATAGTTGGTGAACGGGGCATCCAGATCAAGCGTGCCGCGATCAAGATAACGCAGTGCGGTGGCGGCGGTGAACGCCTTCGATACCGATCCGATATGAAACACGGTATTCGTGGTAACCGACAGACCGGCGGCAACATCGGCATAGCCGAAGCCGCGAGTCCAGACCACATCATTGCCATCGAGTAGCGCAATGGCCAGGCCGGCGGTTCCCTGGTTGGTCATACCGCTTTCGATCCAGGAGGTCATGTGCGCAATCGTGTTGCTGTAGTTGTACACACTCACCTCTACTTCGACGGGCGCGTCGAAAGGAAAGTTTATGCCCGCGTAATAGACGCCCGAGGAGGGACAGGTCCAGCGCAGCAGCGAGTTCTGCGAGCCGTCGCCCAGGTAGTCGCCGTTGGCATCCGCCAGCATTACGACGCCCGTTACAGCGCCACCCAGGTTCAGAAAATACTCGACGCCGGCTTCGGCATCGAAGGCGAACCAGTCGGTGGCCAGGGGATACGGCGCAACGTTGGTGGTCGTGCCCGAGGTCAGGTGTGGTATTTCCGCCGTGTTCATCCAGTAATAACTGTTGGCGAAAAGAACTGTATCATCACAACTCACGCCGCAGGGCATCTTGCCCCCGGCCCCCTGCACGAAGGCTAACCCATCGTCGTAGGGTTCAAGAACCATGTCCGTGTGGCTGAAATAGCCGAAGCTGTAATTATCGAGATAGACGGATGGCATGGAAAGCATCAGTAACCCGTTGGTTTGCCATAGGCGCGCGCTCAGCGTGCCGGGATGGGCGCGCATGTAGGATACATCCGGCAGACTCATAATCAGCCAGGTCGAATTCAGGCGGTTCGTCCAGTCATCGGGAATCACCGGCGGGGCGTATTGCTGCCCGACCAGGACGGTTTCGATGTAGCCGTTATACGGCAGGCGCAGCAGGACAAACCGGCTCGATGACACATTGGTGAAGCCCATCAGGAAAGGCGGTTCGTTGGTGGCCGACCACCAGCCGTCTTCGCGCAGATACAGCGCACTGCCTCCGTACAGCAGACAGTTCGTGCCCGCCCGCAATGTCGCATAGCCACTGTCGTTCACGTAATATCCCGCCAGCGCATCCACATTCGTCTGCGCCGCCACAACAAACTCAGAGTCCGGCAGGACCGGTTCATTGGTGGGCGCCAGGCCCGATTTTTCCTCGATGGCCAGGCGCAGCATCCGTTGCGCGGCCTCCGTCGGCCCGCCGGCGTTGGGCGAATTTTTCGCGGCGAACACGGCGAGCTGCTGATTGGTGGCGATGGCGGTGTACGCGGCAAAGGTCGTGGTCTCGCCGTTCTTGGAGCACCCGCCACCCGCATAACCGAATTCCGGAAGCACGGCGGTATCCCATCCAAGCCCAGTGGCAAAATAACGGGTGCCGACATCCAGCACGGCCTGGGTGGTTTGCACAGCCATCATCGCGTCCACCGTTTCGGGCTGGAGCACCGGCGCATACAGTCCGTGGCCCCCATTCAACAGCATGCCAAGAAAGGCGCCCATGTCGTTGGCCGTCGATAGCGCGCCTCCGGAGGCCAGGCAGTTGACATATTCTTCGGGCGCGGCGCTCAGATCATCAAAAAAGGCCTCCGACAAGCTGCCGCTCAGCGCCTGCGCATCCATATCCATCCCGGAACGCGACATCCCCAGCGCCAGAAACAAATTACTGTATGCGTAATCCGCATAGGTGTCATTCGCTGTTTCCTGAAGGATATATTCGGCCACCTGGAACCCATTGTTGTTGTAGGAAGCATAGAAATTTACCGGCATGCTGCTGTAGTCATTCAGAATGCCGATCATCATCTCGGAGAGGTAGTCGGGATAGACACCGCTCCACGTCGGGCGGGTGGTCATGGCATGGCGCATATAGGTGCTGGGGATTCCCGAAAGATGATTGAGCAGCGAGCGCACCGTGATCGGATTGGTTTCGTAATCAATCGGCGGCAGATTCGTATCCAGCCGTGGTTCGATTTCAAAACCATCGATGTAATTCGTGACGGCGGCATCCAGCGCCAGCCGTCCGCGATCGCATTCGCGCAGGGCGGACACCGTGGAGAAGAGCTTGGAAACCGATCCGATGCGATACACCGTATCGGCGGTCGCCGGAACGCTTCCCGCGTGGTCCGCATAGCCGAAGCCCTCCGACCACACAACGCCCCCTTCATCCACCAGCACCAGGCTCATCCCGACAAACTCGTTGCTGGCCTGCGCGCCATTGAGGTAGTCCGTCATCTGCGCAATGGTATTGGTGTAGCCGAGAGCAACCGAAAGCGTCAGTTCTACATTGGTCACCCCGTACGCATTTTGCGCCATGACCTGTACCGAAAAATCACCCTCCTGAAATGTCACACCCGTGATTTCGCCCAACGCCGCATCATACCCCAGTCCCGCCGGCAGGCCGGTAAGGCTCCAGTTGGTCGGAAAATTGAAGGCCACCGGCTGGAAGCGGTAGGCCGCGTCCTGCCGCGTTGCGCCGAGGTAATCGAACAGCCGCGGCGCGGCGCGTCCCAGCGTACCCGCAGCGTATCCCATCGCGTTTTTCAACAGCGCCTGGGCGCCGTAGAGCGCAAACATGTTGGCGTAATAGCGTTCATCCTCGTACTGCATGTTCATGCAGCCCGCCACGCGCACGCCCGTGTTTGTATCCACATGAGCGGACGATAGGGCGCCCCACATCGTGCCATCGTGTCCCCAGCCCAGGCCGTCCTGCCAACCGCAACCGCGTCCGTATGTGCTCAGCGGCCCCGGACTGATCAGGTCCATCATCAGCGCGTGCGTTTGTGCATTCAGCAGATTGGTCTGCATAAAGAAACCGTGCGTCATGGCCAGCAGGTCATCCAGGGTGGCGATGATGCTGCCGCAGCCGAATTCCGTGCTCGGATTCCACACCGTGCGGTCCTGCCACTCGCCGTCAATGATCATATAGGTGCTCATCGCCGGCTCCGGCACATTCACCTCGTCATTGTACGGCACAAACGTATTGATCAGACCGAGCGGAGCCAGCACCTCGTCGCGAACGAATGCCTGGTAATTCGTACCGGAGACCTTCTCCACAATCGCGGCCAGGATATTGAAGCCCGTATCACTGTAGCTGTACGCCGTGCCCGGTTCATACATCAGGTTCGGGTACATATTCGATGCCACAGCCACAATTTCCGCCACCGTGAATTCCATCAGCGGATCATCCATCATTTTGAAATCGATCCAGGCCGTATTGTTGGCGTCCGGCAGGCCCGCGCGATGCTCCAGCACCTGCTCGATGGTCATGTCCCCGCCACGCGGCACATTCAGTTCCGGGATCACATCGGCCACCGTATTACTGATGTTCAGCAGACCACGCTGCTGCAACAGAAAGATCGACGCCGCCGTATACATCTTGGAAATGCTCGCAATATGAAAATGCTCGTTGCCCGTCAGAGCCGCGCTGCCATTGGTGGAAGGCGGGTTCACCCGCGCATAGCCTTCGGCCACCACAAGCGGCAGGAACCCCGGCTCCTGCGCCGCCACCCCGAAGCCCGGCAGATATGGGTACTGCTCCAGCGTGCGCCGCATCGCCGCGCGCGTCTCCGTCACATCCACCGCCTTGACCTGCACATCCAATGCGTTCGTCGCCCCGAAACTGATCAGCGTCTCATCGCCATCGCATAGCCATTCGACCGCCCCTGTTCCTGAGGTGATCGCCTCGCTGGTTTCCAGACTAAACACCGTTACCGCCACGTCCGACGCATTTGTGCCCAGCATCAGCGCGACGTTCTGTCCGGCCGATCCGCCATCATATATCAGCAGCGCGTTGGTGTGGAAGGCGGGTGACACAACCCGCGTTTCCTGATTCGTAAACGTCGGGATATCCTCCAGCCTCACACAACGGTATCCACCGAACCAGAGCCGCTCCTGGCCCGCCGCATTGGTTTCGATGCGCACGCAACTGTCGCCGCGCGTGGAAAGCCCCGCAATGTATGCCAGCGCGTCATTCGTCGGCGCCAGCGTGCCACTCCCGCCCGTGCTGAGCAGCGACAGAATACCGTTGGCGCACGACAACATGCACCCGCTTGGATTTCCATCTGCCGCAAATGAATCCCCCACCACGATGTTCTCCGCCAACCAGAACGTGTCGCAGCGGTTCGACCATGCCGCGGAAATGGACGGCGGCGTGTAGCGCGTGCCAAGCAGCGCCTCCACATAGCCTCCATACATCACCTCATCACGCACACCGCCATCGCTGCCGTACCGCAGCGCCACATCATACCCCGCGATATTCGTGAACGCCAGTTGCAACTCCGGCGCCCCCGGCACATAAAACCGCCCGTTCACATGCGGACGATAATTGGTGATCATCGCGGTGCTGCTTTGCGCATTCGGGATATATGAGAGTGTTCCATTCGCTTCTGCGATGAAGCGGTCCACGCCATCCTTCGTAACATAATAACCCTCGACAGCCTGAAGCTCCGCAATATTCCTATTGGTCTCCGCCGGGTCCGACATCGGGGGAACCGCCGGACGCGACAGCCCGCTCTTCTCGAACACCGCATTCGTCAGAATCGCGTGCAGAATGGGGAAGGTCATGCTGTTCGCGCAGTTGATGTTCACAAACGCCCCGAGCTGCTGATCCGGCAGCACCTCAAAGAGCGACTCAAACTTGCCGGTCGAACCATTCTTCAACAGGGTGCGGCCCGCATACGACATCACCGGATCATCCACGGAATCCAGCCCCAGCCCCGGACGGAAAAAATTGTCCACATCCAGCGGTCCCGGCGTAAAGGTTCCAAACTGCGCCATCGCGTTGGTTGAAACAAACACGCTGCCATTGAATACGCCATCCGCCAGCATCATTTTGATCAGGTTGGCCATGTCCAACGGCCGCGAAAACGCGCCGCCCGTCGCCGGCATATTCGCAATCAGGTCCGGTGCGGGCGAGCCATCCGCATTGTAGCCCGTGGCCAGATTATTCGTGACCGTCGCCTTATCCAGCAGAAACGAAGAATACGGCATCTCCATCGGCGCGAACATGCGGTTCTCCGCCGCCACCGTGAAGTCCACGCCATCGTGTCGGGCCACCGCTTCGCCCGCGATATTCACGCCGCTGTTGCAATAACTTGCCAGCGTTTGTGGCGAATAGAGCGGATAATCCTCGTGAAAATAATCGATCAACCATTGCGTATAGCCCGGCCAGTACGGTCCCGTAACAAACGAACCGTTATAAATGTCACCGGGTAGGCCCGAATGATGATTGAGCATCGTGCGCAGCGTCCAGCCATTGGTCTGATTGGCAAACCGCCCCAGCATGGAGAAATCATCCACATAATTCGTTATACACGCATCCAGCACAAACGCATGGGTATCCACCAGTTGCAATGCCATCAGCGCCGTTAACATCTTCGACACCGATCCGATCGCCATCACCGTATTCGTCGTCACCGGCGTCAATGTTTCCTTGTTCGCGTAACCGAACCCTTCCGCCCACACCACGCGCTGACTCTCCACCAGCACCACCGTACAGCCCGGAATATCGTGCGCCGCCATCAGATTCGTGATCGCCGCCTGTGCCGCCGCAATGGTTCCGGTATAGGCCAAACCATACGAGGCCGTTAATTCAATGTTGGTTCCCGGCATCGTCACCGTGGGATTCGCGCTATACACATCGCTTACATACTGCGTATCGCCCTGCCAGCAGGTAAAGACCTGACCCGCCGGAGCAGCCGGCGCCTGAATCTGAACCGACGCATTGGAATACACCAGCGCATAATCTGACCCATCCACCGACACCGTATACACCGGTTCATCGGCCACCATCGCCGAGAATTTATCGTTGGGAATCGTCTGTTCATAATAAACGGTGGCCCCGCCGCTGATTACAAATTCATTCACGCCGATGTGATTCGTGTCGTCCACGCCCACCGCCGGATCCCAGTTCCAGGTGTAGCCCATTGCCGTCCAGGGATAGGGGGTCTGGAAATTATTGGTCATAAAATCGTTAAAGGACTGTTCACCCATGGTGTAAACCGTGCCGATACAATCCTGAATGCGCATACCGTTGCGCACATTGGTATCCGCGTTGGTCACGGTGTAATAACGGCCAAACGCATCCTGGGGCGGCAGCGCCGTATTGGTCAGGCTATTATTATACGCCGGACGAAACAAATCAGCCGGACGCACCCACATTTTCACGATCACATACCCGTCGGCGACCGGCAGTCCCAACGCCATGCAGATTTTTTCTTCCACAAGATTGGTCGAAATATCCGAACCATATGTATCCGCCAGGTAGTCCGGCAGATCGTTGTCAAAGGAGACCCACGAGCAGATATAATTGGTGCTATCACCGCTCACATACTGCATAGCAATCGGATCAAATCGGCGGTGCCCCTGCCAGGTTCCATAATTCCAGGTATACGTCGATACACAAACCCGCCAATCCGGTGAAAGCTCCGTTCCAAAATTCCGCCATGACGGATCGTTCGTATTCGCCGGAATCGAAGGAATTTCACGCAATGCCCCCTGCGGCAAGGCCAGATAATTCGTCGCTGATGCCTTCGTATACGATCGCTGTGTCCGCGCCACCGCCTCGGAATAAAAAGACGGTCCATCATACTCACTGCGCGGATAGACCGCCGTAAAGAAATCCAGTTCTGCCGCATTCCAATCCGACACCGTCGAATACCCCGCATTCGTATCCACCACCAGCGCCGTTTCATTCGTGCCGAACAGCGGCCAGGCATCCAACCCCGCGCCATTCGGATCGCCCGTCGTCGCAAAATTCACCCAGTAATCCGACACCTGATCCGCCAGCGCATAATCACGCGCCACAAAATTCGTATCGATCAGCATGTTATTGAACACATAGGGCAGTTCCACCGAATGATAGGTGCCATACAAAGCGCACTCCTCCGTCGGCTGCAGGTAATCCCAGTGATAGAAATAGACCGGCTGCCCCGCATCACGCAATGCACGCGCCAGCAACCGATGCGGCTCCGCAAAAACGGCCAGCGTTCCCGCATACGCCTGCATCTCCACCGCTTCCGTATCATTCGTTGCCGGATACACCGCCAACACCGTTGCCGCATTCGTCTTAAAACAATCCGCCGCCCACGCCGCATACGTCGCCATATTCGACACCGGAAGCCCCGCGCCCAATCCATCATTACCCGTCACTCCCGTCAACAGCGGCACCTCACTCGCAAGAAACGCATCCCCCTCAAACAGCGACCGGAAATCACTGCGCACCACCTGCCCATCCATCATCGGACCAAAATGCAGCCAGAAATTGTTCAGTAAAAACTCTGCCGCCTCCACCACATTGCTCGCCGGCGCCGCGCGCAGTTCATCCAGCGAAGACACACCCATCCTATCCATCAACGCCTGCCCCTTCGCCATCGCATTCGTCCACGAACCGCTGTCGCACTCAAAGGGATTCGACGGCACCGAGCCGCTCTGACAAATCGCCTTATCAAACAAACCCTTCGCCTGCGGAGCCACCATCATGTGACTCACGCTCGCCGCACCCGCCGAATGACCAAACAGTGTCACATTATCCGGGTCCCCACCAAAAGCCGCAATGTTATCCCGCACCCACTCCAGCGCCAAAATCTGATCCAGCAATCCCGCATTACCCACCGACGCCCCTTCGCGCCCAAACAACTCATCCGTCATCAAAAAGCCCAGCACCCCCAACCGGTAATTAAACGAAACGACCACCATATCCTTCAGCGCCAAAAAGGTACCGTCATAACTCGGCAGCGAACTGCCCCCCGCATAAAAACCCCCGCCATACATCCACACCATCACCGGCCGGTTCGTCGCCCCCGCCTTCGACCACACATTCAAATACAGACAATCCTCATCATCCTGAACGTTTGTCGGACTTACCCACTGCATATAAACCTGCGGACAACTTGGCGAAAAATTCGTACACACCAACACATTCGTCCACCCCTCCGGCACCTGCGGCGCCGCCCAGCGCAGCTCTCCCACCGGCGGAGCCGCAAACGGAATCCCCTTGAACACATTCACCCCGGACTCCTCCACCCCGCGCACCGGCCCATACCCCGTATCCACATCCACCGGGTCCCCATCCGCCGCCCGCACCGGCAGCGCCGGCAGCCACAGCCCCAACACCATTATTACAACCATTGGAAACTCGAAAACCCGTAGCTTGCTGCTGCATTTCATACCGCACTCCTGTCTGTTTACCGAGCGAAAACCTGATTTGCATAACGTGCCCGAAGCCTATCCATTTCACCGGTCAAAAAGAAGCTTTTTTATTCATTACTTTGAAAATCAGCCGAACAAAGGCAACCGGTGAATAAAGGTAAGATGCACCGAATCGCAGATGCGCCCGTTCACGACAACAGGGAACGTCGCTCAGTAAGGGGCCCCCAGGGCGCGAGTCCCGCCGAAGCCCAGGGCATCAAGATACACCCCGTCCATACTCAGCATCAGGTACCAGTTGCCGTTGTGGTAGCAGCCATAATCATCCGCGCCGTCACCGTCCCAGTCGCCGACCACCGGCATCATGCCGGTATGGATGTACGGACCTATGATTTGTATGCCGAGTGAACTCATGGACAAGTACATCATTTTAGCGGCGGGGTCATAGATACCGCCGTCATCAAAGCCATCGCCGTCAAAGTCGCCGGTGAACGCCTTGGTGCCATCGTACCCGAACTGAAGGACAAAGAGTCCATCCTTGCTGCGCATGACAAACCACCAGCCGCCCTGCGGCCAATAGCATCCATAGTCATCCCTGCCGTCACCGTCCAGGTCGCCCACAACCGGCTGCGTCCCGCCGAAACCAAACTGCGTGGTGAAGAGACCGGCGGAACTCTGCTGTATAAACCAATTTCCGGAATCGGGATGATAGACCCCGTAGTCGGTACGCCCGTCGCCATCGAAATCGCCGGTCACGGGCACGGTGCCGGCATACCCGAATTGGGTTTGGCGATAGCCGCCTGAACTGTCATTGACATACCACATGCCGCTGGGGGCGTGATAGACCCCGTAATCACATATCCCGTCGCCATCAAAATCGCCGGTCACGGGCAGCGTCCCGCCGTAACCGAACTGGTTCTGCCACATGCCGGCGGTACTCTTCTTCACATACCACATGCCGGTCGGGTCATAATAGCAGCCGAGATCAGAACGCCCGTCGCCATCGAAATCGTTATCCGGGCGGTTGGGACTCATAACCGCCTGGGCATGTTGAAGCAGGGCATTGCCGACGTAGACAACGCGGGGTACGCTGTTGGAATCAAGTTGAATGGTGGTGCTGAATGAATAGACATTCGACTGGATAATCATGGGGCTGGTCCAGTAATTTCCCTTTTTGCGGATGTAGCGTATCTGATCATTGTACCAGGTGCAATAGGCAATGTGAGGCTGGCCATAGTGGTCGGTCGTAATGGAAACACTGCGCGCGGTATTGGTGTCGATGACTTCCATCGTCCAGAAGGTGTTGGTTTTCACCGCGTAGGTTACCCCGTTGGACGCGCTGTATACGACGTGGGGTTGGTTGAAACAATCCACCGCCAGGCTGCTCCACTTTTGTGGATTGTCCGTTTTAAAAGCCTGCGGACCGACGTACCAGCCTGTGCCGGATTCGATGGCGTAACGGATATGGGCACCGTCATAATAGACCATTCGCCATAGGCCATCCGGGCCGATGGCAATGTCACTGTATTTTCCGGAATCGCCCGTGGACGCCACAATCTCACGATCCCATGGATTACTGTAATCAATGAAAGCCAGGTCGTTGCTCTTATTGTAGTAATAGCTGGCGCCTATTTTTCCGATGGCATACGGGCTGGAAGCCATGCTGGGAAAGCGTCCGTGAAAATCCACATTTATAAACCCCCACGATCCGTCCCCATTTTTTATGGCGCGCTTCAGCCATGTACTGCCAAGGTACTGCCCGCAATAGACAATACAGGGAAGGTCGCTGTAATACGGAAGCGCGATGGCGGTATTGCCGTCATACGCGCCGGCCGTGCCCTCGGTATCCACGATATCGATCTGCCACGCCTTGCCGCTCCCGCTGTCATACTGGAACGCATGTTTCAGATTGGGATATCGCTGATAACTGACATGGCTCATCTGGTTGTGATCAATCACAAAGTCCGATCCCATCACCGAGGCCCCGCTGTCCAGGATGGAAATATCCCAATAGTCCACATCCGGAAACTCCGCCCGGGCCGAAACGATCAATGCAACACCTGTCAGTATACTGGTCCACAGTACGGTTTTCATACTCACCTTCCCTTCTTATCCCAATGATTCAGCTCGATTTCGGTCTGTGCTACAATATAACGGCATGTACCCATTTTGTTAATGGTTATATTGCGCCCTGGAAAAACGATTTCTTATCATGGATTTGCCTATAATATGAGCGCTTGCTATTATAGGAAATCGCTATAAACTATAATAAATAAACTTTGGACCACGGTCTGGCCCGCATTCGCGGTGGGTTTCCGCTTTCTCTCCGTTTAATCCGCGAGATTCACGAAAAACTGCTCGCTCATGGACGCGGACGCGACAAGCAGCCCGGCAAGTTCCGCCTCAACCGGAACTGGATCGGCGGGACGCGCCCCGGCAACGCCGTCTTTGTCCCCCCGCCGCCTGAACGCGTCATGGAGTGTATGGGCGCTCTTGAATTATTTCTGCATGATCAGCCGGAAGCCACGCCGCCGCTGCTCAAAGCCGCTCTGGCGCATGTGCAATTCGAGACCATTCACCCCTTTCTTGACGGCAATGGCCGGGTGGGCCGCCTGTTGATCGCCCTGCTGCTGTGCGAGTGCCGCGTACTGCGCGAACCAATGCTGTACCTGAGCCTTTTCTTCAAGACACACCGCCAGACCTATTATGAGTTGTTGAACCGCGTCCGGCTCGATGGCGATTGGGAAGCCTGGCTGGACTACTTTGCCGAGGCCGTCACCATCACTGCCGGACAGGCCCTGGACACCGTACAGCGGCTGGAGAA